>NZ_QRWO01000049.1:0-5785 GCF_003459655.1 Collinsella sp. AF19-1LB | reverse complement strand
TGAGCGCGGCGAACGCGAGCGCGCAGACCGCAAGGCCCGCCAGCGTGAGCATGCCGTCCGCCATGAGCGCCCCGCCGAGCGCCATGTCCGCCGCGAGCGGCTCGCCGCTCGGCAGCACGGGGATGAAGCTCGTGGGGATGACCATGTTCGCCGACGGCGGAAAGAGCTGCGGCAGCGGCACCAACGACCAGGCGAACCCACCTACGAGTTGCGCGGCGAGCGGGCAGAAGATGCCCGCGAGCATGCCGAGCCGCGCCGTGAGGAAGAGCCCTGCGGGGATCATCCACGCCGCGGTCACCGTGTTGGCGAGCGCGCAGAGGAGCATCGTGAGCGTGCCCGCGGCCGTGAGACCCTGCGAGGAGAACGCCGATCCCGCGAGGTAGATGCCGAAGACCACGAGGTTCGAGAGCGTGCAAAGAGCGAGGCACCAGAGCGCCTTAGCCCACCAGGCTCGCCCGAGCGGGAAGCCCAGGCCCAGAAGCCCCCGCATCCGCGTGCGAGCGTCCGCCCGCGCGACGCACGCCACCACAAGCGATAGAGACACGGGCAGGAAGAGCGCGTACCAGTAGTTCCACGCGCTAAAGATCTGCACGCCCCGGTAGGGCATCGCGCCGAGCAGCGGCATCGGCAGCGCCATGAGCACGGCCAGGCGAACCGGTGCCGCGTGGCGCGACTTCAGGGCCTCGGCGCGCAGGCCCGCGAGCAGGCCGCCTTTCTCACCCGTCATGCCGCCACCTCCCCGCGCGCTCGTCGCCCTTCCCGGCAGAAGCTCATGAAGAGTTCCTCGAGGTCCTGTCCGGGACGAAGCGCATCCTCGTAGGCGAGGCGCCCCCCGCAGATGATGCCGATGGTGTCCGCCATCTGCTGCACCTCGGAGAGGATGTGGCTCGAGACGATCACCGTCGTACCCGCCGCCGCGAAGCCGCGGATCTGGTCGCGCAGCTCCTCGATGCCGATGGGGTCGAGGCCGTTGGTGGGCTCGTCGAGCACGAGCAGGCGTGGCCGGGCGATCAGCGCCAGTGCGAGCCCCAGGCGCTGCCGCATGCCCATCGAGAAGCGCCCGGCGCGCTTCTTCCCGGTGTCCGCGAGGTCCACGGCGGCGAGCACCTCATCTATGCGGCTCTCGGGAAGGCCCAGCAGCGTGGTGCGCACGCGCAGGTTCTCTCGCGCGGTGAGGTTGGGGTAGAGCGGCGCCTCCTCGATGAGGCTGCCGATTGCGTAGAGGTCCTCGCGGCGCCAGGCGTGCCCGGCAAAGAGGATCTCCCCGGCCGTCGGCCGCAGCATCCCGCAGATCATCTTGAGCGTTGTCGACTTGCCGGCGCCGTTGGGACCGAGCAGCCCGTACACCTCGCCCTCGCGGATATGAAGGCTCACATCGGCCACGGCGTCCTGCGCCTGGTCGCCGCGGCCGAAGCGCTTGGTGAGCCCACGCGTCTCGAGCATGTAACCCATGGGTTTATCCTTTCTCTTCCGGGAGCGCGGGCCGAGTCACCGTGCCCGCGCGCCTTACCTTTCGGGTTCACCATCCATGGTGGGGCGCGTTTCTAACGAAGCCGTAACGGCCGTTGGGCTCTTTTGGCGCCAACCCTTCTCGACCCGCACATCATGATTAATTTGCTTAAGGCAACAACTTTCCCGATCGATGTAATCACCGAATCAAAACGTGTACATCAGCCATCAAAGATGCCGAAAAATGTCATATTTGGAGGCTGATGTACACAAATGCAGAATCCCGCACAACCCAGTAGCATCCTCCATATGTCTGGACTCTCTATGCATACGCTGGATAGACATCGCCGGAACGGGTATAGTATCGAAAGTTTTGTCGTTAACCAGCGGGGGAGTCCTGTGGGCATCAAAAAGAAGATCAAAAAGGAGCTTATCGGCACTTCCGATTACCCGTCGAATAAGATCTTTACGATCTCCAATTTCATCACCTTTACGCGCCTGATCCTCACCCTGGTATTTCTGTACCTGTTTGTGACGGATAACAACCGCGTCATCGCCATCGTTATCTACGCCGTTGCCGCCTCTACCGACTGGATGGACGGTCAGATCGCCCGCATGACCAAGACGGTCTCGTGGCTCGGCAAGGTCATGGATCCCATCTGCGACCGTGCGCTGCTGTTCACCGGCGTACTTGGGCTGGTGGTCCGCGGAGAGCTGCCCATCTGGGTCTGCGTGCTCATTATTGGCCGCGACATCTATCTGGGCATCGGCACGCTTATCGTGCGTCATTATCACCGTCGCCCCATCGATGTCGTCTTTCCCGGAAAGATTGCCACTGCACTGCTCATGACCGGCTTCTCGCTCATGCTGCTCGGGTTCCCCGTTATTGACGGCCTGCATCTTTTACCTTCAACCCTTACGGCCTTCCCGGGCCTCAACGGAAGCTCGGTGCCCCTCGGCATCTTCTTTGTGTACGGCGGCGTGATCTTCTCCATGCTCACGGCTGTCATCTATTCCATTAAGGGCGGAGTGGCCATTAAACAGGCTCTCACGCATCCCGAGGACGAGGACATCGACTTTCTGAACCCTGAAATCGAAGACTGATTCGTTGGGGTATGATTACGTACGGTTCATTATTTGCGGCACGTCCGCGATAAGTTAGGGGTTGTCATGGACAACATGGTTAACAATATGCCTCAGAATGATAAGACTGCTGACGCTACCTGCGTATTCCGCGTGCCTTCAAGCGACGTCACCGTTCCCGACCTCATGGCCAACGTGCGCATCACCGCACCCGTTCTGTCCATCGTCAAGGGTCCGCAGACTGGTGCCGCCTTTGAGCTCGAGGACGACGTGACCACCATCGGCCGCGATCCTGCGAACGGCATCTTCCTCAATGACATGACCGTTTCGCGTAGCCACGCGCGCATTATTCGCGAGGGCCTCGGCGCTCGCATTGAGGACCTGGGCTCGCTCAATGGCACCTGGGTCGACGGCGCCATTGTCAACGCGGCCCCGCTGCACGATGGTTCTTCCGTCCAGATCGGTACGTTTACGCTCATCTACCACGAGAGCACGCCGGAGCGCATCGAAACCGGTGAGTAGGGCATGGCCGAACGCAACTATCTGAGTATCGGCCAAGTCGTCAATCTACTTCGAGGCGCATACCCCGATCTATCGAACTCAAAAATTAGATTTCTAGAAGATGAGGGGCTCATCACCCCTCATCGAACGCCTAAGGGGTATCGCCAGTACTCCAAGGAAGACGTTGACCGTCTCGAGGTCATCCTGCACCTGCAGAAGACCCGCTACATGCCGCTCAACGTCATTAAGCAGCGCTTGGAAAACGCAACGGACCTGTCCACTTTGGCTTACGAGGTGGGTCTTCTGTCCGATGTTCCGCTTAAGACGGAGCCCAAGGAGACCAAGCAAAAGCTGCACCCCATCGAGACGATCCCCGACATGCTCGGTGTTGAGATTTCGTTTATCCGCTCCCTTGCCGAGAACGATCTTATCCGCATCATCAAGAGCCCGCAGAACCGAGAGCTCGTCGATGGCAGAGATTTCCCGATTATCCGCTACTGCTCGGAGCTGTCGCGCTTCCACATTGAGCCGCGCAACCTGCGTCAGTACGTATCGTCGGCAAACCGCGAGTCTTCGATGTTTGAGCAGGTTCTCGTGAGCATGCTCGGCATGGATACCTCTGATGATGAGCGCGACGCCAAGCTCGAGCGCGCTTTTAAGAAGCTGCACGACCTCACCGAGGGTGTGCATACCGCGCTCCTTAAGAACCGTGTCTTTGAGTCGCTCAACGCCGTGGTCGAGGACGCCGACATTGATGCACTCGATGAGGAGATTGCACGTTCCGAATCCACCAAGGCTAAAAGCGATGGGGCAAGCGTCCCCGCGGTTGCCGCGCACGAGGAGTCGCTCGTGCAACCGTCCAAGGTCGTCGTCCCCTCGCATAACCCGTCTGCTAACACGGGTAAATAATCGCCGTCCACCCGGCAATCCATGAAAGGTCACGCCATGTACGACTTCGAATCTCATATCGTCGATATCCCCGACTATCCCGAGCCCGGAGTCGTCTTTAAGGACATCACACCGCTCTTTGGCAATCCCGAGGCCCTGAGGGCCATGGTGGATGCCCTTGCCGAGCATTTTGCCGATATGGGCATTACCAAGGTCGTAGGACCCGAGGCCCGCGGCTTTATGGTCGGTGTGCCCGTGGCCGTCGCCCTAGGTGCCGGCTTTGTACCCGCACGTAAGCCCGGCAAACTGCCGCGCAAGACGATAAGCGAGAGCTACGAGCTCGAGTATGGAACGGATTCTATCGAGATTCACGCCGATGCCATCAGCTCTAAAGATACCGTGTTGATTCTGGACGACTTGGTCGCGACGGGCGGAACCGTCGAGGCAACAGGTAAACTGGTGCGTGATATGGGCGCAAAGCTTGTGGGCTACGGTTGTATCCTTGAGCTTGCGTTTCTCAACCCGCGCAAGAAGCTCACGCCGACTGACGACGATGTTGAGCTCTTTAGCCTGGTGACGGTGGACTAGCCGTTACCCTTAGTTACTGGAAAGGAAGCTACATGCGCACAGCAAACACGCACAGAAACATGGCACGCTGCGCTGCTACGGCAACCCTCGCTTGTGTTTTGGGCCTGGGCCTCGTGGCTCCGGCCTACGCCGATACCGCATCCGACCTTGCCGCTGCTCGTACTAAACTCGAGCAGATCGGCACGCAAACCCAGCAAATTCACGATGAACTCTCCGCACAGACGCAGGAGCTTGATCAGACTGCAGGCGAGATTACGCAAAAGCAGCAAGAGATCGCCGAAGGCCAGGCAAAGCTTTCGAGCTACGTTGCCGGTGAGTACAAGACCGGCGGCCTGAGTCTCCTTCAGGTCCTGACGGGTGTCGACGATCTGGGCGATATGCTCAACCGTCTGTTCTACTACGGCAAGGTGTCCGACAAGCAGGCCCAGACCATCCAAGAGGTCAAGGACCTTAAGCAGCAGCTCACCGATAAGCAGGCCGAGCAGGAGAAGAACGTCGCCGCGACGCAGAAGAAAGTCGACGAGCTCAATGCCCAGCAGGCTGAGGCCCAGAATGTCGTGAACTTCCTGGATTCACAGCTGCAGGCCGAGCTTGCTGCCGAGGCCGAGGCCAACGCTGCGCTGCAGGCTGGCATTAATGCCAGCACCGCCGAAAAGGCCACGGTGAGCAACGACACCGCCGGTACGACCGAGAACACCAACAATGGTGGCGGTACGACCAACAACGGCGGCGGCAACACGCCTGCGCCCGCGCCCGCTCCTGCCCCCACGCCGCAGCCCGTGACGCCCGCTCCGACTCCGACGCCTTCCGCACCGAGCCAGTCCGTTGACGGCGGTACCGTTGTTTCTCGCGCTTATAGCAAGCTGGGTTGCGCTTATTCTTGGGGCGGCATTGGACCGAACAGCTTTGACTGCTCCGGCTTTGTAAGCTATTGCCTCACGGGCCGCTACTGCCGTCTGGGCACCACCGGCACTTTCATGGGTTGGACCCGTGTGTCCGATCCGCAACCCGGCGATGTTGTGGTTAACTCCTACCATACCGGCATCTATATCGGTAATGGCCAGATGATCCATGCTTCCGACTACAAAACGGGCGTTATCATCAGCTCCGTCGCAGCCGGTATGAACAACAACTACATCTTCGTACGCTACTAATTTATTACTACAGCGAACGAACATGGGCCTCGCGATCTTGAGTCACGAGGCCCATTCTTTTTACCCCTACCGTTTGCCATAAAATCAGGGGTTGATTTCCGATCTCAGCCGAACACATTGAG
>NZ_QRWO01000048.1:374-6043 GCF_003459655.1 Collinsella sp. AF19-1LB | reverse complement strand
CTGAGGCTGTTGCAATGAAAATGACAATCAAGGTACTCTCCGGGATCACGCATACGCATAATATCCATGTATGTTCTGCTTTTTGCGACCATGATATCGTCGAACTTGGATAGGCCGTGCCCGCTCGCTCTTGTGACAACCATGCGGTCGTCGCAAAAATATGAAAGGAAGGTGTCCTTGCCGGGATGGTGTATCCGTCGGACGTCGAGCACGTTCCGGAAGTCATAGTAAAGTGCGGCGTTGGCGGTTTCCTCAAGTTCAGGCAGTCTGTCGATGCCTTCAAAGCGGCAAGGATAAATTAGCAGCAAGTTTTTCGAATGACTGATTGAGCGAAGAAGTCCTCGGGCCTCACGGTCTTCTTCGCTCAATTGTTTATTACTCTCAGTTTTTAGAAGCTCGTCAAGCTTGGCGAGGCTGTAATCCCTGAGAATTGCATGCAGGCGTAAGCCTCTCTGTTCTTTTACATGACTTCTGCAAAGTTGTTCTAAAGTTATTCCGCGGTCTGAAACTCGCCTTGACGAAGTGAGACTTACGGCGCGCATCATGGATTTTCCGAAGATGAGCTTGAAATCTAACTGATACGCGTCTGATACCGCATCACACTCCCCATTTGCCTCGGATACGGGCGCATGAAACTCCGCACCTCTGGTCAGTTCCTTGAAAGCGTTAGAGTGGTTGATGAGCTCGCGCGTCCATTCCTCGTATGTATATAACGGACGCCCAGAATAGTCTTGCATGAGGTCCTTAACAAACAATTCTGGGGTAATCATTGCGGATTTAAGTCTCTCGGCTCCGGGAACGGCTTCAATAAGCCTCTTATCTATCACTGTGGCCTCCTCTTTGCGGTAGTTTTACGGATGTTGACGGAAGCCGTTCCAGCAGGGTACGCCAAAGTTGGCCGAGCGAGCGGCCCGTCCTGGCTCGGAAGGGTCCGTGCCTTCGCCTAGAATACGCGCACCATGGCGCGTTCAGGCCGCTTTCGGGGTTATCCTGGCCGTTTCCATGGCAACCTCGCGCTACTTCTCGGAGAGGAAGATGGCCGAGTTGCACGACGCGGCGCTGCGAAGGGGAGCATCGTGCTGTCATGACTGGGCCGAGCTGGAAAAGACTGCCGGGAAGATGGTCGAATCCAGCCTTGAGCTTGCCGACAGAGTGGAGTCGGCCTAGGATATCGATAGATTCCGGATCCTGGACACAGGGGCCAAGGAGTCCATTACACCAACTTTCGCGACACTACCGTTCTTGTCATATCATTCTGATGTTCGGCTCGAGTTTCAGAGGCATCGTTCCGCGACCGCGTGAAGGCACATCAATTGTTACCTAGTGATCGGAATTGGCCGATATCGATTTAGTATTTATGGCTATGAATAATCCAGCGCTAAAGCCATCGTTTACCGAGCACTCAAGCGTTTAATCTTCCTATAAATCTTAGCCTCGTCGGGGGCAATCGGATCATTTGGAAACGCCTTTTGGGCTCTCGCTACGTAGGAAAGAAAGTTCCCATAGCGAGAAAATGCAGAAGGGTCAGCATCACCCGAGGGGCATAGCCTTCTTCCCTTAATACCGAGTGGTGAATAATGTTGATATAGAGCGGAGACGCGCTTTTTTGATGCGTGTCTCCCCTCTCCCTCATTAGAACGCGCAATCGCAGTGGCCGCCTCACGGAGACGTTTGTGGTACTTTCCAACCGTAGACTGTCGAAGTCTTACAATGCGCCCGTCAAAGTCAAACCCCAGGAAACTGACTTTCTGCGCCGGATGTGCACCGGAATACGAAAGAACCTCACCCGCGCAAATGCTTTCAAAATCAAGCTGAGCAACTCCGTTGCCATCAACCCGGAACACCTTGGTTTTCTCAGATTGCAGTTTAACGGAATCGACATCGGCCATTAGATTGATTGCCTCTACAAGTGCATCAAAGCCAGATTTTGGAACGGCAATAATAAAGTCATCGCAATAACGAAGATACAAGCCACCAACCCGTTCAACGGCAAGCCTGACCTTCATATCGATATCGGTCATATAGATGTTAGCGAGCACTCCACTTGCAGCAAGACCCTGAGGAATGCCGAGATCAATACCCGTTCGCCGCCACGGCCTGGTGATGACTTTACTTTTGTTTGCAAGAAACTCAGACCTTGGCAAGATAACATCCAGCTTATTAAGTTCACGAATAGACTTGAACCGAAGTTCGATAGCCGCTTCATTGATCATTTTCTCCCGAGTAGGATCGATTACTGGCCATGGAAATTCATGTCGAGCAGCCAAATCAGCAATAGGCCAGCACGAATAGCGAAGGATATTTTTAATAACTTGATAGTGATCGTCCGGCAAGCGTCCACTGGGAAACAACGAACGCAACGACGCTATTAGATGGGCATGATTTAGGTTGTCGAAGAAGCTCTCGAAATCACCCGTAAGCACAAAAGCCGAATCTTGCTCACGCATATAGTCGAATACCTTTTTAGCTGAGGAAATATTGCTGCCAGCAGTTACGGCGCTGTCTGATGAAAGCGAAGAGCGGTACGCTACGGCAACCTCATTAAACTCTTCGGCAATAGCCTTCTTGTTATATAAGTCCGACCACAGATAAGAGTAGTACTGGAAGACGCGGTGATCGAAATGCGAGGCATAAGCGATATTGCGAACTTTGCAGCTTCGCTTACCTCCACGATACCGAACAGTAATGATCTCGTTGGAAATAAGAGGGTAGAACGCATGATGAGAAACGTACCCTGAATCTAAAATCTTGGCCTGAACTTCGGCAAAAGAGGCCCTATGATCGAAATGGGCATATGAACTTTTGGAACTATATCGAGGAATACGAGCGATATCGAACTCGGCCAAAATACCCCCCAAATAAATCAACCTGTCCGGATCAACAAGCGGCGGCTAACCCTCCCCGGACAGGCTAATCAAAGGCGCAGCAAGTGCAACCAACGCTTTCGCGGCCACCTAAAACAATGCTTGCCTATGGCATACTAGACGAAAGCGAGGAATTGGTACTTATGACCATCGAGGCTCTTATCCAGCTAGCAGCAGGCAACGCTGGTGTCAATGTTGCGAACGTCGGAATTTCGTCGTTTGCGATATTGACGGCAGTAGCGTACCCCATCGCCAGTTCGCGATGGGCAGTTAGCTTTATTCCCCATTCTTGCTTTGCTTAAACAGGATATAAGAAATCGGCTCATGCAGTTAACAGCGCCTTGATGCACACCCAATTGTCTTGACGGCGGTCGCATCGAAAATGCTGGTGCGCCTCTACGGATACAAGGACTCCTCCATCTAATGCATGCACGCTAATGCATGCACACGGTCCGCGAGACAATATCACCGACAAGACCGTGAAAATCCCGATGTGCATAATCCAGGAGTTTGGATGCACAGACGGGTGGATTGTCATTGTTCAGATTGGTCGCTTCGCGCTCCTCGCCGACGGGCACATCGTTGAGGGCAAAGACATCAGCGCACAGCGAGGCCGAGGACCAACTCCCTCCCCCTCCCCCCAACATTCCCCAGAAAGTTCGCTGATGTTGACTGGGGGTTCCCGTAAAATAAACTCCAACAAAATATGTGCGGAGTGCTGGCCTGGAGCTGCCTTCGGACCCTATTGGCTGCTCACCGAGAGGCTCCGCTATGAAACGACCCCTTTACTACCTGCTCTGCGTGATCGCGTGCTCGTCCATGGTCAGCGCGACGATGCCTATGGCAGCCATTGCGGAAGCCATCCAGCCTCGAGCAACAGCCGAGCAGCAGGCGCAAGCCGACGCCACGAGCAGCGGCACAGGCAAGGTCGAAGACGGCACCGACACAAATGCGACAGCGGGTACCGTAGAGGACAGCACCGCAACATCCACCGGCGCCAGCGCAGCCAACACGGAAAGCGCTGACGGCACCCCCACCGCGACCGGCACCGCCGCCACATCCGGCAGCACCACCGCCGCAACCAGCACCCCCACCCCATCCCTCCGAGCCCAAGCCAACGTCACGCCCGAGGCGATCTCCGTCGCGGCGGAAACCGGCTATGCCCACTCCGCCACCGCAAGTCAAAACGGCGTCACCTTCACCGTCTCGTGGAATGACGCCCCCGCGGGCGCCGCGACGACCTTCCACGTAACCCAGGCCAACGGCTCGTCCCAGGCCAAGGCGCGCATGGACGTGCCCACCTACTGGGACGGCGGCAGCCATGAAAGCGTCTGCGACCCGTCGCGCCCGGCATGGGCCAGCTACTACAGCCTTGGCACCGCGGGCCACGACTTTACCTTTGACTTCACGGCATCGGGCACGTATCGCATCTACTTCTACTTTATGGACAACGACAGAAACGACCCCCAAAACGACAAGGGGATCTACTACCTGCGCACCACGGCGGAGGTGACCGTAAACGACGCCGCCCGCCCGAGCGTTACGCAGATCGTCAACAACGCCGTGGACCTATGCAGGCAACAGACAGACGGCTTGGAATATGACATGGCGCTGTGGCTCCACGACTGGACGCTCGACCAGCTGGAGTACGACCACAGCCTTAACTGGTGCTCGGCCGAAAGCGGCCTCACGCGCCACCAGGGCACCTGCGAGAGCTACCAGCGCATCTACTCCAAGCTCCTTGACGCCGCGGGCATCGCCAACGGCCGCATCACCGGCAACGGCCACACCTGGAACGCCGTAAAGATCGACGGCAAATGGTGCCAGATGGACCTAACCTGGGACGATACCGGCGACAACTGGTACGGAGACCTGGACCAGCGCCATCTGTACTTTGGCCTGACCGCCGAGCTCATGGCAATCGCCCACTCCGACCACACGGCAAACTACCAAAAGGGCGACTACGCCTACCGCTCAACCGACCTATCCAACAATTATTTTGTGCGAAACGGAAAGGCCGATGAATGGGCCGAGAAGTATGCCGGCCGCATTCAGCAGCACTTGAATGCCAAGGAAGAGAGCATTTCCATTGATGCTGATAACCAGTCCTTCCCGCCGAGCATCTCGGGGATTCAGAACGGGATTGTTGCGTACGCGATGAATCTGAGGGAGTGGAAAACAGGGAAAAGTAATGCAGCGATACAAGCAGTATCGAATTTCAAAACATGCTCTAGTACCTCATGGGAAGTCACTTTCGATTTCACAGTTAAATACACCAATGAAAAGAGGACGGTTGGACAAAGCAGGCAAACGGCTCGCTTCTCTATTTAATTAACGGATAACCGGCCCATGACGAGCAGCGGATCGAGGGGACGGTGGTACTTCTTCGACCCGGAAACGGGGCAGACGCTGAACGAGAATTGATAGCGATTTATCAGACATAATCACGTTGTGCATTTGCTCGTTAGGGCACTGCTGAATATCACGAAACAGTACCGCCGATATTACGCTTGGGAAACAGGGCCGATATGGGTCTCGGTGCCTGTCTATTGCTAGCGTTCGGCATCGTGACGTCACCTTAAATTGGAATTGCATGAAGGTATAGAGCAATGCGAGTCCTGCGACAAAATTTAAGTGAACGTGCAGCCACAGAACATGTTAGCCCGCATCGCCTGCGCCACTCGAATTACAACATTCAAGACATGCTCGCGCACGCGCGAATGAACCTCCTAGGGGACAACGTTGGATTGTTCGAGGTTTCGGTCTAGATTGCGTGCGCCGCCCAGGGGACAACCCCGGGGCGGC
>NZ_QRWO01000048.1:0-364 GCF_003459655.1 Collinsella sp. AF19-1LB | reverse complement strand
ACGCCGAACCCGAATGCGTTCGCGCGCGCCGTGAGCTCACAATAACCTCTGGCGGGAAAGCGGAGTCCGGTCAGGTGTCGACCGCAAGCCCGTCCTCAAGTATGGAGCATTCAACCTGCTCGTAGTTGAAGAGTATTTACCAGCAGACCAGGCACGGATTTAAAAACAATGCCGCCGAAACTGATAGAGTTGAAGTAAAGAACGATCTCCGCCGTCCTCAGCACGAAGATGAAAGAAGGGAGGGCGCCCGAGAGCCAGCAGCGGTACTGGAAGTTGCGAGGCTCGATGTTAGCGCCGAGCGATTTTAGCCGCTATTAGTCAAATGATTTGGCTCTGTTAGACCAGGATTGACATTCCGCCCCAT
>NZ_QRWO01000047.1:6144-6586 GCF_003459655.1 Collinsella sp. AF19-1LB | reverse complement strand
TCGCCGCGGACCGCATGAGGCTCGCCGACGAGCGGGCGCGTCTCGCGGGCGAGGACACCTCGCCGCGCAAGCCCGAACCGCCGCGGCCCGGGCAGAACCGCCCCCGCGGCCACAAGCCCAAGCACTAGCCGCCGGACGGTAGCTTCAGCTACCTTGGCGGCTGCTTTGGCCACGGCCGACCGCGGCGGCATCCCGATCGTTCGCGGCTGCCGCCGCTGGTGCGGAAAAAATATTTTGAAGCCCTCGCGCGACTATATATCGCGTGCATGTGCGCTCGCGCGATGGCACGTCTGACCTGCGATAACTAGACTTTTTCGGACTTTTTCTGAGCCCTACGATTAGGCTGCGCCACAGGACGTGGCGCAGGGTTCAAAAGGCAAGGAGGTTGTCATGGTCAGGGTTCGTCTTGAGGGCCTGCCCGACGAGGTTCAGCGCATCGCCG
>NZ_QRWO01000047.1:0-6134 GCF_003459655.1 Collinsella sp. AF19-1LB | reverse complement strand
CAGCTACCTTGGCGGCTGCTTTGGCCACGGCCGACCGCGGCGGCATCCCGATCGTTCGCGGCTGCCGCCGCTGGTGCGGAAAAAATATTTTGAAGCCCTCGCGCGACTATATATCGCGTGCATGTGCGCTCGCGCGATGGCACGTCTGACCTGCGATAACTAGACTTTTTCGGACTTTTTCTGAGCCCTACGATTAGGCTGCGCCACAGGACGTGGCGCAGGGGTCAAAAGGCAAGGAGGTTGTCATGGTCAGGGTTCGTCTTGAGGGCCTGCCCGACGAGGTTCAGCGCATCGCCGACGCGATGCAGGCGGCGGGGTGCGTGTTGGAGCGTTCCCGTGAGTACCCGAACCGCGCCGAGAGCAGGTATGTCCGCGTGTATCTCGACTGCGATCTGCCTGAAGGGCTGGAGGTGAGCCGCCATGATTGAGGTCGACGGCGTCGAGCTGCGTACCGCGGCACAGTGGGAGAAGAAGCACCGCCATGTCAAGAAAGGCCAGCTCGGAAAGGGCGTGGAGCGCACTTGGCGCTCCCCGAACGGAAACACGACCGCGATGTTCTACAACATCGAGCAGACGCGCCCCTGGGCGAAAAAGGACGTCGAGTCCGTCAATCGCAAGCGCCGCACCGACGCCAAGGCGAAGCGCGAGGCCGAGGAGCGCGAGCGCATCGAGAGCGCCGCCCGCGCGGAACAGCATCGCAAAGACCTTCTCGATTGTTGGAGGGCTCACATCGACGAGGAAACCTTGCAGGAGGGCCGCCGCGACCACACGGCCTTCCAGTGGTGCGCGCTGGGGTTCGTACCCATCGCTGAGGCGCGGTGGCGGCTCACCCGGTATGGAGGCAATTCCGCATGGTATTACTGTCATGCCTGGGATGTGCGCTATGACCCCGACCGCGCCAAGATGCTGCTGGAGACGGGGCCGCGCGAGTACGACAGGCTGCCCGACGGTCGTCCGTACGACGGGCGTCCGTGGTGGCAAGCGTAAAAAAACGGGGAGGGTCAAAACCCTCCCCGTTGCGTCAGCAGTGTCGACCAGCCTACCTGCGAGTCCTGTAGACCCTGCTTCGGTGGTCAACATCGACAACAAGGATGACGAGAACATCGTCCTCGATATCGACAACTATCCGATAGTCGCCGACCCGATAGCGCCAGAGACCTGATTTGTTCTCGGTCAATCCCTTTCCCATGCTTCTCGGGTCTTCGAGCTGTGAAATCTCATGAAGTTTCGCCACGATCCTCTTGGCGATCTGCTTGTCCAGCTTCTTCATCGAACGCTGGACGTCCTTGTCGATCTCAATCCGCCAAGCCAAGGCTTTCCTCCAGCTCGTCGAGCGTCACGGTCTCAAGCCTGCCGGCCCTATAATCCTCGACCTTCTTCATTAAGCCGTACTCGTATTCAAGCCTGTCAATCTCGGCAGCGAGCGCTTCTGTCATGTAGAAAGTCTTCGTGCGTCCCGTTGATTTCGCCAAACGGTCGTACCTGATTGCCAAGTCCTCGGGCATCCTCAATGCCGCGGTAGCAGTTGCCACGGTGCACCTCCCAATCATCTGTATAACACGTTATACATTCTAGCACACCATTCGCCGTATAAGTGTAAAACACGTTATACAGATGGCCGCAGGGGTGTACAATAAATATATTGATAATATACGTCCTGTAAAGGCAGGGCCTTACCCCTCGGGGGCGGCTGGTATGTGGGGTGGTGTTCAGTGGCAGATCGTAGGAAGAAACCGGAGCATGATGACGCCTGGTGGGCAGCCCAGCGCCATGCCTACATCGAGAAGAATGACATCCTTCTGTCCGACTATCCGTCCTGGGAATGGGTCAGCCCGTACGACTTCTGGCGGACCATCTTCCCCGAGGGCTTTCTGCAGCCCCGCGGTGAGGAGGTCCCGTGGCACGAGCAGGGCGGCGGCCACCCCAACGGCATCGCAATCCAGATCACCAACAGGACCAAGACGGTCAAGACCAAGACGGGCCGCAAGCGCGACGTTCCCGTGGTTGAGCGGTTCACGTTGACCGACGACCTCGACGGCGTGATGGAGCGCGTTGTCGACTCGAATCGGAAGAACGAGTCCGTCTTCTGTGCGCCCGTGTCGTTTTTCGGCAAGAGCCGCGTCGCGGAGAACGCCCGGTTCCTGCACGCCTTCGCGATCGACCTCGACGGCGTCGGCGTGCAGGAATTGAAGAACATGCTGAAGCAGTTCCGCAACGGACGCGACCCGAAGTTCGCCGCGGACAAATGGGTGTCCCTTCCCCAGCCGACCTTCCTCGTGAACTCGGGCACGGGCTTCCACCTCTACTACGTCCTCGACCAGCCGATCCCGCTGATTCCGCGCATCGTGCCGTTCGTGCAGGAGATCAAGGCGATGCTCACGGACTACATCTGGCGCGATACCGTCTCGACGCTCGAGGACGTCCAGCACCAGGGCATCTACCAGCCCTTCAGGATGCCCGGCACGCCTACGAAGCTCAATGGCAAGGCCGCTGGGTCGAAAATCAAGGATAAGTACGAGGCCGTGGCGTTCGTCCACAACGGCGAGGACGGGAAACCCTGGCGATGCAGCCTCGACTACCTGCTGGGATACGCCGGGGTTCGCGGCGGCAAGGACCGCGCCGAGCTCATCGAGCTCATGCGCACCGCCGGGCGTACGCCCATCGAGCGCGCCAAGAAGCTCTGGCCGGAGTGGTACCAGACGCGCATCGTCGAGGGCAAGGCCCCCGGCCGCTGGACCTGCAAGCGCGACCTGTACGACTGGTGGCTCGGCGAGGTCAAGACGAAGGCCACCGACCACCACCGCTACTGGTGCTTGAACGTGCTCGCGGCGTACGCAAAGAAGTGCGGTATCCCGTACGAGGAGCTCGAGGCCGATGCGCTCGCGCTCGTGCCGACTCTCGAGGACCTGACCGAGCGCGAGGACAACCACTTCACCGAGGAACACGCGCTCGCGGCCATCGAGGCGTACTACGACCCCATCATCCACAAGCTCACCCGCGACCGCATAGAGCGGCGCACCGCCATCGAGCTGCCGAAAAACAAGAGGAACGGGCGATCTCAGGCGAAGCACCTTGAGGGCGCGCGGGCCATTCGAGACATCAACAATGACAACTGGCGCGAGGGCAATGGACGAAAGCCAAAGGCCGACCTCGTCCGCGAATACGCCGCGGCGCACCCCGACGCCAGCCACAGCGCCATCGCCCGAGAGCTGGGCATATCGCGCACGACCGTCATCAAATGGCTGCACGATGCGCCGGAGGAAGTTGCCGAGACGGAAAGGCCGAATGGTTCGTGCGACTCAGCGATGGTTGAATTCAGGGACGCCATCCGCACCTGTTTCGAGTTCGCTGCCGTCGACGGAACCTTGGTGCTCCCCATAGAAAGAGCTCCATCTGAACGGGAAAAACGGGAACGGGAAACGGTAAAATCATCGGGAACCACCGGGAAAATCCCCGATAGTTCCCGGGAAAAGTTCCCGATTGACGATAGGTTGACCAATGGGCATAACGAAGCGTGAAATAGCGTCTGAGCTGGGAGTTTCCAAGCGAACAATAGCTAACTACATCGGGAAACTGGGACTGGGAAACCACGTTTCCCGAAACGGGAACACCGATTTCCTCGATGACTTCGCCGCGGCGGCTATCGCCGATGCGCTGAAGAACCCCGAGAAACCGTCCCGCCAGCCAGCGGCCGCGGCGCCCGTCCCGGACTCCCTGGCCGACTCCCTGGCCGCCCAACTGGAAATCGAGCGGTCCCGCAACGCCGAGCTGATGGAGGCCCTTGCGGCCGAGCGCGACCGCGCCGCCCGCGCCGAGGCCGAGGCCAAGGCACAGCTCGCCGAAGCCAACGCCAGGGTCGCGGAGCTCGCCGGAAAGCTCGCATCGCTCGCCGAACGCCAGCAGGCGATCGCCGCGACGCCGTGGTGGCGTCGCGGCCGCATGGCCATGAAGCTGCTCGGCCCAGGGGGAGAATAGCGGGAGCCCCGCGGCCCCTTCGATGGGCCGCGGGGCTCTTCGGTTTTCATCGCGGCGGCAGGGTCAGAACGGGTACACGAGCTTGCCGTCGATCTCGACCTCGGCCACGCCGCAGTACTGGTTGGCGCGATCCCAGAACTCATCCAGGCTGCCGCCGGGGCCGACCGCCGCGGCGGGCGGCAGGCGCAGCACCTCGCGGCTGAAGCCTCTTTCGGTGCGGGGCTTGGTCCCGTCATCACCGCCGCCCCTGTCGAACTCGAGGCGGCTCCAGAGCACCGCCGCCGAGCCGTCGGCGGTGAGCTCGAGGACGTCCTTGCTCAGCGCCGCCGATCCGTCGGCGCGGGTGTAGTAGCTCTCGACCTTGTTTTTAAAAGTGATGGTGACGTTCATTTCTGATCCCCCAGCAGCCTGCCGACGGCCTCGGCGATTTGGCTGCCGCGGGTGAACGGCGTGCCGTCCGTGTACCGCAGCTGTTCGGTCAGCGCGACGGACAGGGCGCGGCGGCTTTCCTCGGTGTCGAAGGTCATGCCAGCGGTCTGCTCGAGGATCGCGCCGACCTCGACCAAGCGGTGCGTGCGGGCCTTCCGCTCGGCCGCGGCCTTCTTCTTCTCGAGGTCCCTCAGCTCCTTCTTCAGCGCGGCGGCGCGAGCTGCCTGCTTGTCGGCCGCGGCCCTCTTCCGTGCAATCTGCTCGTCGATGGATGCCGTCATAAATGACCGCCCTTCCTTGCTCGTTGGCGTTTTGTCTTTGCAGCAAAATATACCCATACTCACGGTAAAATTTCGCGAGCTGGGTATATCACTACCAGAGGTAGTGCGCACTTGGCAGTACTTTTGCCGCGATGCGTCAAAAGTCCTGCACTGCGTGCGGTCTTGGCAGACGGCCCTACGCCCGACCCCGAAGCCGTTCGCCTGAGACGGCTCACGTCTACGGGGTCGGGCTGCGCGGTCGCTGCGCTCCCTTGCGCTCCGCGCCGCGGGCACCGTTCGCCGACCGCGGCTCACGGCACTCCGCGCCGCTGCGCGGGGCGCATCTGCGCCCCTTGCCTGAAAGGAACTCGCATGGCCATCTTCCATCTGAACTACCGCGGCTGCTCGCCCGCCACCGGGGCGGGCGCGGTCAGGAAGGCCGCGTACCAGTCGGGCCAGGCGCTTGTGGAAGAGCAGTCGGGGCAGCTCTGCGACTATGCCAGGAAGGAACGCGTCGTCGAGGAGGGTCTGTCTCTGCCCGGTGGCGTGCTGCCCATCGGGCGCGGCGAGCTCTGGAACGAGGCCGAGCGGGCATGGGCCGAGGGCGGCGGCGGCAACGAGCTCGTCGCGCTGCGCTATGAGTTTGCGTTGCCGATCGAGCTCGATGCCGCCGGCCGCCGCGCCTGCGTGCGCGACTTCTGCGGGATGTTCCCCGCGAAGGCGTGCGACTGGGCGATACATGATGACGGCCGCGGCGGGAACCCCCACGCTCACGTCCTCGTATCCGCGCTCGACATTAGCGCTCAGGGCTTCATCCAGAGGACCAAGGCCGAGAAGGGGCAGTGCTGGTACCTGTGCCAGGATGCACATGGGCAGCAGGCACCCATCCGCGCAACCGATTGGAAGGCAGCCAAGGCAGATGGCTGGGAGAAGATATATAACTTCAAGGATGGCCGCCGCCTGACAATGAAGCAGGCGAAGGCCGAGGGCCTGGGTACGAAGGACCGCACGAGTAAGAGGCCAGTGCAGATGCACCGTATCTCGGGTCAGGCCGCGCGCGACGTCGGTAGCGCCGAACTCACGGCCGTCCGCGCGGCCTGGGCAGAGATCGCCAACAGGCACCTCGCGGCACACGCCGCCGCAACGGGAACCACGGCGCAGGTTATCGACCATCGCAGCAATAAAGATAGAGGGCTGGATGAGCAGCCGACCGTGCATGAGGGCGGCACCGGGCTAATCGGGCACGCCGATCGCGTCAAGCTGAATAAAGAGATACGCGACCGCAACGCCCGCCTGCGGGTCCTTCGCGCAGAGCTGCAGCAGGAGGGCGCCGCCCTCGAGCAGCTGCAACGGGAGGTCGCGGAGCTCGAGCGTCAGCGCGGCCGCATCGAGAAGGCCAAGCGCGGTCGCGCCCAGGGCAGGCACAGGGGCGCGCTGGCCAAGCGCCGCCGCGTGGCCATGGCCACCGCC
>NZ_QRWO01000046.1:0-6714 GCF_003459655.1 Collinsella sp. AF19-1LB | reverse complement strand
GGAGGCCTCGCGGCCTCCCCCTTTTTTGCGTTTACGGGGCGTAAATGACTCAATTACACCAGACGATCTTGTTGTTTTCGGTATTGAGCCTTTATTTAAAGAAAATAAATCGTATAACAAGGGCAACTACTATGGCCGCAATGGTCAAAAGCAGAATTGTCAGCTGATGCTGCTTGCGTCGTTTACTTGACGAAACGAAGATTGATTTTCCCTGTTTTGGCGTTTCGAGATAGCGAGCCGAATGCGTCAAGGTTTGCTTGGGTCGAGGCCCTCTTTGTTGATGAGCGGCGGATGCTTTCATCGGCTCATCGCTAGCTGCGCTGTTTTTAGATAATGGTGCGTCTTTCAGATATACAGGGTCTCCCGAGGCAACGCCCATATGTTTACGTCCCGTTTGGGCATCCTCGAGCGTTTGATATCGATTTCTCGTCACATAATCGGGCTCAGGATCATTAATGGGCTCTTGCGAGATGTGGGGGCGATGGAACCGTGGCGGCTGCGTAGAAGTATCTTCGCCCTGCGTCGGCATAAACATATTGTTCTGGTTTTGGTCGTCCATGATGCCCTTTAGCTCGTTACCAACAACGTGTACGCGCTCATTGTAAGCCCCTTGTTATTTGTAGCTGCGAACATACTTCTTATTTAAGCTCTGGTTCAAAGAACCTTAACCTTACTAAGACCTGAGTCATACACACTTAGATATGCTTATAGTACTGGACTCAAAAAACTTTATAGTCGATGTATATATGAGCACTGGGTGGGCATATATAAGAGCGTCAAAAGAAGTCTCAGTCACCTAGAAGATGACTCGGCAGTCCTTAAAAGGAGTGGTAAACATGGCAAGCATGGTTCCTTATCGTTCGGTTTTTGGCGTTCGTCCTTCTGCTAGCTCGCTGTTCGATTTGTTTGATGATATGACCGATCTTGCAAACAACTCGATTGCTTCCAAGGCGTTCCCCGTTGATGTCGAGGACAAGGGCGATGGTTATGAGGTCAAGGCCTATCTGACCGGCGTCGCTAAGGATGATATCGATGTTGAGCTTAACGAGGGTCGCCTGTCGATTAGCGTGAACGTTGTGGAGGACGAGGAGAACGAGGGCAAGAACTTCCTGCAGAAGGAGTTTAGCTCGTACAGCGCGACGCGCGGCGTGTATCTGAAGGACGCTTCGAGCGAGGGCCTTTCGGCTAAGTATGCTGACGGCATCCTGACCGTTACGGTTCCCAAGATTGTCGAGAAGAAGAACGTTACGAAGATCTCCATCGACTAACGATGGCTCTGCTTCAATCGAGAGTATGAGTTAAGGGGGCTGGGAAGTGATTCCCAGCCCCCCTTTGTTGTCTTGAGGGGCTATTGAATGGTTGTCGGTTGATACTGGCTTGCAGGGCGTATCGAGAGCTTCCGTGGCCCTTGAAGACGGGTGGCAGAACTGCCGAGTTCATCATCGAGACTTGCATCAAGCGCGTTGGCATAGCTTTTGACGGTAAGGCTTGGACGATTATTGTCCTGGCTGATGTGCATGGCGATGAGTTGTTCGGTGCGATCGGTAACAAGTTCGCGCGCGGCTTCGGCGGCCTGGTTGTTGGAGAGGTGCCCCTTTGTGGCCAGGATGCGCTCCTGAAGAAAGCGGGGGTACGCTCCTTCGCGCAACATAGTTACATCGTGGTTACTTTCGAGCGCGAGAACTCGACAGTCTTTGAGGATGCCTATGGCCTTGCTCGATAACTCTCCGGTGTCGGTGGCAAACCCAATGGAATCATCGAGAGCATTAAATCGATAGCCGACAGGATTGATGACATCGTGCGATGTTGAGTAGGTTTGCACGTGGATGCCGGCAATGGGGAGCGTGTCGCCGGGGTCAAATTCCTCTACGGGCAGGCGCGTGAGGTTTTCTTTGCATGAAAGGGTGTCCCTGCTGGCAAAGAGGGGACCATGCCAGTGCTTGCACCATACATCGAGCCCCTTGATATGGTCACCATGCTCATGGGTGATTACAAGAGCGGCGACGTCGTCTGCCGAGAGGCCAAGCTCCGCCATGCGTTTAAGTGTCTCGCGGCGGGACAGGCCGTTGTCGATCATGATGAGCCCCTGAGGTCCCTCGACGAGTGCGCAGTTGCCTTTTGAGCCGCTGCCGAGGATATGAAGGTGCAGGCGAGACATAAGATTCCAAAGGATACAATGAGTGCGGACGAATAGAGGAGGAAGCGAATGCCAACGGTATCTCAGCACTATGGACATCATGCCGCGCCGAGGACGGATAAGAGCGCCCTGGCAACGCGGCAGGCCGCTGCCCCCGTAGTGCTTATGGTATCAGGCGGTGCGGACTCGACGGCGCTGCTCCTTATGGCTTGCACATCAAAGCTGGATATCCAGGACGGGCGCGGCGTCGCTCCCATTGCGCGCGAGCGATTGCACGTGCTGCATGTAAACCATCATCTGCGCGGGGAGGCATCCGATGGCGACGAGGCCTTTGTACGTGACCTGTGCGCACAATACGGTTTGCCGCTGTGTGTTGAGCATGCCTATTTTGATGACGAATCGGGCAATATCGAGGCTGCGGCTCGCGAGGTGCGCTATGCCGCGGCACGGAGATACGTTCGCGAACTTTGTGCCGAATCGGGCGCACCGCGGACGGCGGCTCGTATCTGTACCGCGCATACTTCGTCGGACCGCGCGGAAACATTTTTGATGAATGCCATTAAAGGGTCGGGTCCCGCGGGTCTATCGAGCATTCCGCGCCGTCGGAACATTGTGGTTCGCCCCTTGCTCGACCTCACGCACGATGAACTCGTGAGCTATCTGCAGGTGCACGGTCAGCCATGGCGGGAAGATGAAAGCAACGAGGACGTTTCGTACCTGCGCAACTATGTACGCCATCGGGTGATGCCGGTGGTGGCACAGCGCAACGCGAGCGTCTGTAAGACGATTGGCGCCGCTTGCGAAATTCTGGGCGACGAAGACGCCTTTCTTTCCCAGCTTTCGGCACAGGCGTTTCGAAGCTGCCTGCGCAAGGAAGCGGCGGGCGCACTTGTGCTCGATGCGCGCCGTCTTGCCGCCGCTGAGGTTGTGATTGCACGGCGTATCGTGCGATTGGCGATTAAGCGCATCGATCCCGACGCGCGACCGGAGATGCGGCACGTGGAGCGCGTGCTCGCCTGCGTCGCTGCGGGCTCGGGCTCGGTTACGCTTCCTGCGGGAATTGATGCCCGTGTGGAGTTTGGCACGCTGGCGTTCAAGGCCCCGGCGGCGCGCGAGGGTTTAGTGGCCGATTGGATCTCCGTTCCCGGTCGTCTGCCGCTGGGGGCGGGGCATATGCTGACAGCGGAGCCGATGGCTGTGGAGCCGGGGTGCGATATCGTGCACCGTGCCCGCGAGCTTGCTGCTGCCGGAAAGGTTGCGGCCTTGGTGGATGCGGCGGCCCTGGGGTTTGCCGACCGCGATAGCGAGCGGATGTTAGCCGGCTCGCGCGGGGAGATTCCCACCGAGGCACGATCGGCGCGCCTGTGGGTGGATAGCCCTGTGCCGGGAGACGTGATGTGCCCGTTGGGGATGAACGGCCGAAGCAAGAAAGTGTCAGACCTGTTAAACGAGGCGCGCATTCCTGTTTCAGACCGCTCTGGCGTACCCGTGGTAAGAACGGCTCCGGGAGGTGCCGTAGTATGGGTCGCGGGCGTTCGCGCGGACGAGCGTTTTAAATGCACGGCCGCAACGCGCGTGGCATATCTGCTTCGTGTGGTCGATGCGGAATAGCGCTTCGCGCCAGCTATTCTGTGCGACGTTGACGGTATTCCCGCGCTGATGGCGCACGTGCTGGTAAATATACCCCGTGCGCTGCTAGAATGTGTAGTTCGCGTCCATGCGGCGGTGCGTGGGCGATAAGCACAAGAAAGGGTTGTCATGGCTTCTCAACATCCGGATATCGAGAAGGTTCTGTTTACGCAGGAGGATATCGACGGTATCGTCTCTCGCCTAGGCGAGCAGATTACTCGCGACTACGCGGGTAAGGATCTGGTGCTGATTGCGGTCCTGCGCGGCGCCGTGGTCTTTATGGGCGACCTGATGCGCAAGATCGAGCTGCCGACCAACATCGATTTCATGGCTGTTTCGAGCTATGGCGACGGTGTGAAGTCCTCGGGCATCGTGCGTATCATTAAGGACCTGGATATCGACATCCGCGGTCGCGACGTGCTGATCGTTGAGGACATTCTGGACTCGGGCCTGACGCTCAAGTATCTGATGAAGAACCTCGAGAGCCGCAAGCCCGCCTCGCTGGAGGTTGCCGCCTTCCTGTGGAAGGACGTTGAGGACCGTACCTCGGCCGTCGCGCCCAAGTATGTTGGAACCCATTGCCCCGATGCCTTTGTGGTGGGCTACGGCCTCGACTATGCCGAGCGCTATCGTAACCTTCCGTATCTGGGCATTTTGAAACCGGAGGTTTATTCGTAAGATGCCCGACGACCGTAACGATAACAATTCCCAGACTCCCCGGGAGCCTAAGATCCCGGGGATGCCCGGAGGCAAGAAGCCCGCGCGTACGGGCTGGCTGTATTTTATTTTGGCTTGCGCGCTTCTGGGCTACGCCTTCTTTAACATGGGCTCCGGCTTTGCCAATTCCAGCAATACCGTTAAGCTTGCGACGAGCGAGATGGTGAGCGCCATTAAGCAGGATCGCGTTGAAGATTTGACCTATACGGTTCAAGACGGAAGCGTGGCGGGTCATTACTGGAAGACGAAAAAGGACAAGGGTGATACGAGCGAGCTCAAGAGCTTCTCCT
The DNA here is from genome assembly GCF_003459655.1 of Collinsella sp. AF19-1LB. Classification (NCBI taxonomy): domain Bacteria; kingdom Bacillati; phylum Actinomycetota; class Coriobacteriia; order Coriobacteriales; family Coriobacteriaceae; genus Collinsella; species Collinsella sp. AF19-1LB. The sequence goes on along the minus strand of NZ_QRWO01000046.1, from coordinate 1,941 downwards.
CGACCTATGTCGGCTCCGATTCGCTTGCCGAGCTTATGGCGGAGCACCCCGACACCAAGTACATCGTCAACACCAACGACCCCGATTTTTGGGGCGACTTGGCGATGAGTGTGCTGCCGACGATTGCCCTGATCGCCATCATGTTCTACTTTATGCGCCAGATGATGGGCGCCAATAATAGGAACATGCAGTTTGGCAAGACCAATGCCAAGACCAACGAGGCTACGCGTCCCAAGGTCAAGTTCGAGGACGTTGCCGGCGTGGACGAGGCGGTCGAGGAGCTCGAGGAGATCCGTGACTTTTTAAGCGATCCGGATCGCTATCGCAAGCTGGGCGCCAAGATCCCGCGTGGCGTGTTGCTGGTGGGCCCTCCGGGCACCGGTAAAACGTTGCTGGCCAAGGCCGTTGCCGGCGAGGCGGGCGTGCCGTTCTTTAGCATCTCGGGTTCCGACTTTGTCGAGATGTTCGTGGGTGTCGGCGCCAGCCGTGTGCGTGACCTCTTTAAGGAGGCCAAGTCTCAGGCTCCGTCGATCATCTTTATTGACGAGATCGATGCCGTGGGACGTCAGCGCGGAGCCGGTCTGGGCGGCGGTCACGACGAGCGCGAGCAGACGCTCAACCAGCTGCTGGTCGAGATGGACGGTTTTGAGGAAAGCGAGTCGGTCATCCTGATCGCCGCGACCAACCGCCCCGATATTCTGGACCCGGCATTGCTGCGCCCCGGTCGTTTTGACCGTCAGGTTACGGTCGACCGTCCGGACGTGAAGGGCCGCGAGCAGATCTTGCGCGTGCATGCTGAGAACAAGCCGATGGACGAGGACGTTAAGTTTGAGAAGCTCGCCCAGATGACCGTTGGCTTTACTGGTGCCGATTTGGCGAACCTGCTCAACGAGTCTGCGCTGCTGGCCGCTCGCCGCCATCGTTCCGTGATCTCGATGGACGAGGTCGAGGAGTCGATGGAGCGCGTGATTGCCGGACCGCAGCGCAAGGGTCGCGTGATGACCGAAGCCGAGCGCACCACGATTGCCTACCACGAGAGCGGTCATGCCCTGGTGGGTCATATCCTGGAGCACTCCGATCCGGTTCACAAGATTTCGATTGTCAGCCGTGGCCAGGCTCTGGGCTACACACTGCAGCTTCCGCAGGAGGATCACTTCCTCAAGACCAAGAACGAGATGCTCGATGAGCTTGCCGTGTTCTTGGGCGGTCGCGTTGCTGAGGAGCTCATGTGCGACGACATCACGTCGGGCGCGAGCAACGACCTGGAGCGCGCGACCAAGATGGCGCGCGAGATGGTCACGCGTCTGGGCATGAGCGAGGAACTGGGCACGCAGGTGTTTGGCGAGGCGCAGCATCAGGTGTTCCTGGGCCGCGATTACGCCGATCACCAGGATTATTCCGAGGAGACGGCGCGCCGCATCGATATCGAGGTTCAGCGCATCATGCGCGAAGCCCATCGCCGTGCGGTCGAGATTTTGGATGCCCGTCGCGATCAGCTCGATCTGATGGCGAAGGTGCTGCTTGAGCGCGAGACCGTCGAAGGCGACGCCGTGAACGCCCTGCTCGACAACGAGTGGGATGCTTACCTTGAGCGCGAGGGCGATATCCTGGCGGCCAAGGAGGAGCGCAACGCCAAGGCGGCCGGCATGCCGACCAAGAAGTGCTCGCCTCGCATGAGCGAGGAGGAGCTGGCGGCTGATGCTGCGGCCTTTGCGCAGGCGGCCATGCAGGAGGATGCCGAAGCCGCATCCGATGATGCCGGTGATGGCAATGCTGTCAACGCTGACGGCAACACCGACGCCGACAAATAGTTCTTGTAGCGAAAGCCTCTGCGGGGAAACCTGTGGAGGCTTTTTCTTTTGAGCGATATGTTGATTGGGGACAGACTTAAATGAGCGTTTTCACGCATTTGAACTGCATCCCATTTCTTGGACTTTGAAA
>NZ_QRWO01000045.1:0-10013 GCF_003459655.1 Collinsella sp. AF19-1LB | reverse complement strand
GCTTGCCGGCATGGGCGGAGCCGCCGCGACCGGTGCCGCCGTGGGCCTAGGCGCCGCAGCCGGCATCGCCTCCAACATGGCGAGCACTCGCGCCCCGCAGCGCCCGCTCGCCCAGCTCGTCGACGTCGTGAGCGGCGAGAGCCATAGCATCACCTCCGCACAGGTGACCATCGGTCGCGAGCGCTCAGTTTCCGACATTGCCCTGCGCGACCCCAACGTGTCGCGCCGCCACGCCCAGCTCACCTTTACGGGCTCGGATTGGTCGATCGAGGACCTCAATTCCACCAACGGCACGCTCGTCAACAACCGCCGCATTACGCGCTGCCCGCTGCGCAACGGCGATCTGCTGACGTTTGGCCTGAGTACCTTTGAATTTAGGGGATAGTCGCTTATGAACATCGATATCGTCCTTTTTGCAGGCCGCATCGTCTTGGTCGCCCTGCTCTATATCTTCCTGTTCGCCGTCATGAAGACCGGCGTGGGACTCGTGCGCGGGCAGCGCCGCGACTCGGCTATCTGGACGATCGATGTGGACAAGGGCCCGCGCGGTATCCGCGGCATCCACGTAGACATGCTCGGCCCCGTCATCGTCGGTCGCTCTCCGTCTTCGGACATCTGCATCAACGAACCGTTCGTCTCGGCCTCGCATGCGCGCTTTTCGCTGCAGGGCCCGGCGCTCATCATCGAGGACCTCAACTCGCTTAACGGCACGCTCGTCAACGGCCGCCAGCTCGTGGAGCCCGCGACGCTGCGTGAGGGCGACGAAGTCCAGATTGGCGACGTGGTCATGAAGGTGAACCGTCGATGATCGACGAGGAGAACAAGTCCGCAACTATGACCGAGGCACCGGCCGCCGCCACAGCTGCGCCGGCCCACGCCGCTCCGGCGGGCTCCGCGCCCGTGGAGCCCGAGGACACCGTGTTCTCCCTGCCTCTTTCGCATGTAACGCATGATATTTCGGATCTCGCCGATAACGAAGACGAAGAGGATGCCGTAGCGGCGCCCATCGGCGCACATGCTGCGGAACAGCCCACAGCGCCCGAAGCAACCCCGGCGCCGGCTCACTTTGCAGAGCCCGTCGCCGCGGCAATCAACGAGAGTGCTGCGGTGTTTGCGGCACCCGAGCCCGCCGCGCCGGCGTTTCCCATAGCCCCGGCATCCGAGGTTGCGCCCGCGTCTACGCCGGCGCCCAAGCCTATAGACGTCAGCCAGCAAGACGACGAGTCGACCGCCCGCGTGTCCGAGGAGCCCGACTCCCCGGACACCGGCGATTCCGAATCAAACGCCGAGACCGACACCATCTCTCCCGGTGACACAGCCGAAATCGACGTTGCCGCCGTTGAGGCCAAGCTCAAAGACCCCGGCTCGACCATGAGCTTTGAACCCCTAACCGAGGAGCGCATCGAGACCGACTCGACCTATGATGCCGGCACCACCACGCAACTCATGTGGGGCGCCCGCTCCGACGTTGGCTGCGTGCGCCCGCACAATGAGGATTCCTACCTGGTGCAGTCGCCGCTCTTTTGCGTATGCGACGGCATGGGTGGTCACGCTGCCGGCGAGGTGGCCTCTTCTATCGCTGTCGAGACCATCGCCAAGACAGCTCCTCAGTCTGCCGACGCCGCACGCCTGGCGGCAGCCGTCGAGGCCGCCAACGCCGCCGTAATCGAGGCTGCCCTGAATGGCCTGGGCAAGCCTGGCATGGGTTGCACAGCCACTTGCGCCTATATCGAAAACGACACGCTCGCCATCGCCCACGTGGGTGACTCTCGCGCCTACCTGCTCCACGAGGGCACGCTCATCCGCGTGACCCGCGACCACTCCTACGTGGAGGAGCTCGTGGACGCCGGCGAGATCACGGCAGATGAGGCTCGCGTCCACCCCAACCGTTCGGTCATCACCCGCGCGCTGGGCTCGGACCCCGCTATGTATGCCGACCACTTCACTCTGCATATCGAGGAAGGCGACCGTCTGATCCTGTGCTCCGACGGCCTTTCGAGCATGATTCCCGATAGCGATATCGAGAACATCGCCACGCAGTCCTCAACCGCGCAAATCTGCGTCGACAACCTAGTGGACGCGGCGCTTGCCGCCGGCGGCCACGACAACGTGACCGTAGTAGTCGTTGACCTGGTTGACGATGGCGTTATGCGCGAGGCGCAACGCGTGCGTCGCCGCAACGTCACCATCGGCGTCGTCTTAGGTCTCGTCTTGGTGCTGGCGGCTTCCATCTGGGCCTACACGGGTGTCACCGGCTCGTACTACCTGGGTACCTACCAGGGCAATGTCGCCGTCTGGCGCGGCCTGCCCGGCAAGCCACTCGGACTCAAGCTCCACTGGCTCGAAAGCGAAACCAGTATTAAGCTGTCCGACCTGCCCGAAGACACGCAAAACCGCCTCAAGGCGGGCATTCCGCAAACAAGTGTCGACGATGCGCAGGACACGATATCCAAGTACCGCCACCAGATCGACGAGGAGCAGACCCGCCAGGTGATTGACGCGCAAACGATTCGCGACAACACCAATCAGGGATCGACCTCCGAATCAGATTCCGAGAAAACCGCCGAACAGTCCGCCGAGGCCGAAGCCTCCGAAAAGAACTAGAAAGGGAGTGCCGCTTATGAGTCGCCGCAACACCGAGCTGCTCTTGCTCATCGCCTCGGCGTTCCCCGTCATCCTGCTGTATGCGATGTACGTGCTCACCGCGGGCGCCGCCATCTCCTTTGAGACGCTCGCCGTGCCGATCGGCCTCTTTGCCGCCTTCGCCGCGGCACATATCGCCGTGCGCATCTTGGCGCCCGGCGCCGACCCCGCCATCCTACCCATCGTATTTATACTTTCGGGCATCGGTATCACGTTCGTGACACGCCTCGCCCCCGCTCTCGCGATCTCACAGCTCATCATCCTGTTTGTCTCGGTGGCCCTGATGGTGGGAACGCTCGCACTGGTCAAAAACCTCGACGTGGTCATGCGCTACAAGTACACCTTTGGCATCATCGGCATCATCCTGCTGATGCTGCCCATCTTTATCGGCACCACGATCTCGGGCTCCAAGCTGTGGATCCGCATCGCGGGCTTTACCATCCAGCCTGGCGAGTTCGCCAAGGTCTTTATCGTGCTGTTCCTGGCCGGGTACCTGGCCGAGAACCGCGAGCTGCTCTCCATCTCCAACCGCAAGATCCTGGGCTTTAAGATCCCTCGCCTGCGACTGCTACTGCCGCTGTTTGCCGTGTGGGGTGTGTGCCTGCTCGTCGTCGTCTTCGAACGCGACCTGGGTTCGGCCGTGCTGTTCTACACCATCTTCTTGCTGATGCTCTACGTTGCCACGGGGCGCTTTTCGTACGTCATCATCGGCCTTGCGCTCTTAGCCGTTGGAGCTGTGGGCGCCTACAAGTTCCTGTCTCACGTTCAGGTGCGTTTCCAGGTTTGGGTCGATCCGTTTAAGGACGCCCAGGGCCAGGGCTACCAGATCGTCCAGTCGCTCTTCTCGCTTGCCGATGGCGGCCTGGTCGGTGTTGGCATCGGCAACGGCATGGCCAACAACATCCCCGTCGTCGAGTCCGACTTTATCTTCTCGGCTATCGGCGAGGAGATGGGCCTTTTGGGCGGCGGCGCCGTGCTCATCCTGTTTATGCTCTTTGCCGTGCGTGGCCTCACCACGGCTGCCCGCGCTAAATCCGACCTCGCCGCCTTTAGCGCCACGGGCCTTACGGCCGCCATCAGCTTCCAGGCCTTTTTAATCGTGGGCGGCGTTACCCGCCTGATCCCGCTGACCGGCGTCACCCTACCCTTTATGAGCCAGGGCGGTTCCTCGCTGCTGGCAAGCTTTATCATCGTCGCGCTCCTGCTGCGCGCCGGTGACGAAGCGACCGGACGCGAGGCCGAGCTTACCGGCACCGGCACTATGGCCGCCATCACCGATGATCAGGTCGCATCTGCCGCCGCCCCGACGGGCACGCGCTTTGCCACCTCGTCTTCCTACGGCAGCGGCAGCCATTCCGTCGGCTCGCGCATGCGCCGTCGCCTGCTCGACACGCCTGAATCCGGTGTGCTCGGCCGCGTTGCGCTCGCCAACCGTCTAACCCGTGCGGTGCTCGCCTTTACGGCGCTGTTCGCCATCCTTATCGGCAACCTCACCTATGTCCAGGTCATCAAGGCCAAGGACTATCAGGATATGCCGACCAACAACCACACTATCGCCCGCTCCAAGTACATCCAGCGCGGTTCCATCATCACGTCCGACGGCGTGACGCTGGCCGAGTCGCTGCAGCAGGAGGACGGCACCTACGTACGCTCCTACCCCAACGGCAACCTGGCAGCGCACGTGGTTGGCTACGTGAGCCAGCAGTATGGCACCACCGCCATCGAGAGTGTCATGAACGACACGCTCACCGGCTCTAAGGATTACTCCAGCTGGAACAACGCCATCGCTTCGCTCGCGGGCCAGACCCAGCCGGGCAACACCGCCAAGCTCACCATCGACTCGCGTATCCAGACGGCGGCCGAGCAGGCGCTCAAGGGCTTTAAGGGCGCTGTAGTGGTCATCGACCCGCGTACCGGTGCGGTGCTCGCATGCGCCAGCTCGCCCACCTATGACAACACCAACATCGACGCCCTGCTGCAGGCGGGCGGCGGCGAGGACGGCTCCATGTACAATCGCGCCATGGACGCGCTGTACACGCCGGGCTCCACGTTTAAGGTCGTTACGCTTTCCGCGGCACTCGAGACCGGCACCGCCAGCCTTACCAGCACCTACCAGGCGCCCAGCTCCATGGACATCGGCAACGCGCCGGTCACCAACTATGCCAACGAGAGCTACGGCACCATCAGCCTGCAGCAGGCCTTTGCCGTGTCTTCCAACGTCGTCTTTGGCCAGGTGGCAAACGAAGTTGGCGCAAACACGCTCGTGCAGTTTGCCAACGCCTTTGGCTACGGCCAAAAGCTCGGCCAAGACCTGACCTCCGCGGCCTCCATCATGGCCGACCCGTCGCTCATGACCGAGTGGGAGACCGCCTGGGCCGGCGCCGGCCAGCCTGTCGGCATGGACCACACGCCCGGGCCGCAGACCACCGTCATGCAAAACGCCGTGATTGCCGCCGCCATCGCTAACAGTGGCGTGGTCATGGACCCGTACTTTGTAGCCCAGGTACTCGCCCCGGACGGAACTGTGGTCAAGACCACGCAGTCCCGCTCGCTGGGTCAGGCCGTCAGCTCCGCCACGGCCGACCAGGTCAAGCAGGCCATGCTCGCCGTCGTCCAGTCCGGTACCGGCACCGATGCCCAGGTCCCCGGCGTCAAGGTCGCCGGCAAGACCGGCTCGGCCGAGATCGGCGGCACCAACGTCAACTCGATGTTCGTTGGCTTTGCACCTTACGATTCACCCACGGTCGCCATCTCGGTGGCCTTGGAGGATTACGACAAACACGACGTCAAGGCGGCCAAGATTGCCGGCATCGTCCTGACCGCGGCGCTCGCCGCACAGGGAGCGTGATGCCCATGATCGAATCGGACACCCGAGGCGCGCCGCGGCCGAAGAGTTAGCGGCAACGCGCCACACGGCCCCAGCGGCCACATCGTAGGTACTACACACATCGTTGAGCGAATAGTTATGTTAGGAGCAGGAATGGAACAGAGGGTCCTCGGGGGAAGATACCTCCTCAAGGATAAGGTGGGGACAGGCGGTATGGCGACCGTCTACCGTGCGCAGGACCAGGTCCTCGACCGCACGGTAGCCGTCAAGATCATGCTGCCGCAGTATGCTGGCGACGCAACCTTCGCCGCACGCTTTAAGCAGGAGGCCCAGGCAGCAGCCGGTCTCTCCTCCCCCTATATCGTGGGCGTCTACGATTGGGGCAAGGACGGCGACACCTATTACATCGTCATGGAGTACCTGCGCGGCACCGACCTTAAGAGCGGCATCAAGAGCCACGGCGCCCTCGACCCCAAGAAGGTCGCCCAGATCGGCTCGCAGATCAGCTCCGCGCTTTCGGTCGCCCACAAGCACGAGATCATCCACCGCGACATCAAGCCGCAGAACATCATGGTGCTGCCCGACGGCAACATCAAGGTGATGGACTTTGGCATCGCGCGCGCCAAGAACAGCCACCTCACGCAAGACAACAACGTGCTGGGAACCGCCCACTACGTCAGTCCCGAGCAGACCCGTGGTCAGGACCTCGGCCCCACCTCGGATATCTACTCGCTGGGCGTCGTGATGTACGAGTGCGCCACCGGCCGCGTTCCCTTTGACGGTGACGACGCTATCTCGGTCGCACTCAAGCAGGTCAACGAGCTGCCTATTCCGCCGAGCCAGATCAACTCCGGTGTCGACGCCGACCTTGAGCGCATCATCCTCAAGTGCATGGAGAAGGACCCGGCAAACCGCTTCCAGACCGCCGACGAGCTGCGTCAGGTGCTCAACAGCTACCTGTCGGGCCGTGCCGTCAACATCTCGGAGCCCACGCGCATCATCGGTGCCCCCGGTGAGCTGGGCGCCACCAAGACTCGCGAGCTTTCCGATCAGACGCGCGCCATGGTGCGTCCCGTCTCGGGCGTGAGCGGCCAGAATACCGCCCGTAGCTCGGTTTCGGGCTCCACCGGCTCCTACGAGGTCGAAAAGCCCAAATCCAACAAGAACAAGATCATCGCCGCCGTGGTGGCAGCCGTTGCCGTCATCGGTATCGTGGTGGCCTTTGCCACAGGACTCTTTGGCGGCGAGCAGGTCACCGTGCCCGATGTGCTAGGCAAGGACCAGCAGACTGCCGTCGAGCAGATCAAGGAAGCCGGCCTCGAGGTCGGCACCATCGACCAAAGCTACAACGACGATGTCGACGAGGGCAAGGTCGCCGAGCAGACGCCCAACGGCAACACCAAGAAGGCCAAGGGCACCAAGGTGAACCTGGTAATCTCCAAGGGCCCCAAGCCCTCCGAGAAGGTCGAGGTTCCCCGGCTGGTCGGCCTGACCAAGGACCAGGCAGAAGCCGCGCTGGCAAGCGTTGGCCTGAAGGGCAACGCCTCCGAGGAGGCCAACGAGGCCGATGAGGGCCAGGTCTTTGAGCAGGGCACCGAAGCCGGTAAGGAAGTCGAGAAGGGCACGACCATCTCGTACAAGGTCTCGAGCGGCCCGGATACCACGTCCGTCCCCGACCTGACCGACATGACCGAGGCCCAGGCGCGCAACGCCCTCGATATGGCAGGCTTTGGCGTCGACGTGAGCTACCAGGAGAACGACTCGGTTACCGAGGGCACCGTGATTAGCTGGAACCCCAGCGGCAAGCAGAAGCCTGGCGCCACGATTACCGTCGTCATTGCCAAGAAGTCCGGCAAAGCCAGCGTTCCGGGCAACCTGTACGGCAAGAGCATCTCCGCCGCCGTCACCGCGCTCAACAACGCCGGGTTCTACAACATCGCATTCTGCGATCAGAACGGTAACCCCGTGAGCGGCAACGAAAACGCCACCGTTACGGGCGTCTCCCCCACCGGCAAGCAGTCTACCGACAGCACGATTACGCTGACGGTTGCACTTTCTGGCTCGGGTTCGGGTTCAGGCACGAGCACGGGCGACGATTCCGGTACGACCAACTAGTCGCAACCCAACCGCTCATTACGGCTCTCGCCGCAAACATATTCGCTCACAGGCGCCCGCTTGCTCCCCCAGCAAGCGGGCGCTTCGTTTTTGACATGGCATGAACCAGAAGAGCCCGGCACCGTGGTGGTACCGGGCTCGACAAATCTCTGGTGCCCCCGGGCGGATTCGAACCGTCGACACCCGCTTTAGGAGATATGATTTAATACTACCCCCTACTATTCATCAAGCATCATTGAACACCATATAACCGCAGATAAACATAGCAGTTTGTGTCTTTTACCTCCGGTAGCTGCGCCTACGCTTTTACAAACATATTACTAACAGCTTTAGCTAAACTGCACTCAATGAATTGTTGAAAACTATTCAAAGAAACGGAGTGCAAAGATGTCAGAACAGCCACTAATTAGCGGAAGAGGCACGTGTTGGAAAGACAAGAGATCACCTAACACCTATCGCTATTATTTTTCCCTTGGGGTCAAGGACCCTAAGACAGGGCGTTACAAACGATCCCCAACTTATACGGTTCGTTGCAAGACTAAAACAGAAGCTAAGGCTGCAATGCAGGCCAAGCTGGCTGAAATCAACTCCTCTGGCACGATCACTAAAACTAAAAAGCCCACTTTGCTTGCGTCCTACTGCTGGGCCTTTCATGAAAATAGGGACACCGAGCTTGCGCCAACGAGCTATGAAAGAGAAGCGTACGATTGCAGGCATATCGAAGACCTATTCGGCGCGTTTCAGACAATTGAGGGGCTAACTCCCGATCTAATCGAAGAAACATATGCCGAAGCTCGTCGTACGGGAAAATACAAACCATCTGAGCTTGTACGAATCAATGCGAAACTGCGCCAGATTCTGTCGAATGCAGTCGCAAAGAGAATAATTGACCGAAACCCCTGCGCTACCGTTCATGTTCGCAGACCACGCAACAAAAGAGAATCACTGACAATCGAGCAAGTAGCTACCCTATGCACACATCTTCAACACATTGAGCTCACCGCCGAAGCTGTTGGTACGCTAGTACTAGTGTATACGGGTATGCGAAAAGGCGAGATGCTGGGCCTCGAATGGCGCGATTGGGACCCTGCCAATAAAACCTTGAAAATTGACAGGCAGTACACCAACGATCATGAACTGAGGGCACCCAAGTCACAAGAAAGCCAACGCAAAATCCCCGTTGGAGAAACCCTGGCCGAACGTCTTCAATCATGGTCAGCCATACAAAAAGAGCTCCTGGCCTCTCTGGGGCTGTCCCAGACTGGCAGCACTCCCATCATTAGCGATATTGCTGTCGAGCAAGGGGTCCCTACTGTCTGTCACATGAAGAACTACATCTTCAACCATTGGTTTCGCGATTTCGCAGTTAGCTGCAATCTTGGAATCTATGAGCCGAATAATTCGACTGGCGGAAAACTATATAAGGGCATCTGCCCGCATCAGCTCAGGCATTGCGTAAGCACTTTTATGCTGGCGAACGGATCGGACGTTAGAAGCGTGCAAGGTATTCTTGGCCACGCGGACCCCAATATCACGCTCAAAACGTATACAAGCCTCGTTCAACAATCAGAAATAAAAGCAGTTAAAGGCTACGAAGACTTCATCAACGCCTATATACAGAGAAGCGAGAAATAGCATGTTTTTCATTCATCGTTTTATTCATAATATTACGGTACTATAATACCGTTTCCGCAGGTAGATGCTATATTTGATTGACAACTAATGAGTTTTAATACATGCTAAAGCTGTCAGATGGCTACGCATGTAGTCATAGAAACCGGCCCCCCAAGTGCTTATGAACCTGGTAAGTCTTACAAGCACAGGGAGGGCCCTCATTGAAAGGATAGCTCATCATGGCTACTCCAAAGATTAGCACTCAGGCGTCCACACCGACTTTCCCCACTGGTGCCGCTCAGTGCGATCGGTTGCTCCGCGTTAACGATATCCGCGAACTCACTGGCTGGAGCGAAAACACCGCACGCAAATTCATGCGCGAGTCCGGCAAGCTCATCCAAATCCATCGCTCGAATTACATGTTTGAAAGCTCGTTTTATGAGCTTTTCAAGCAGCTTGAAGGTCGTACCGCCCACCTTGACTAGGTGGTAAACATGAGCGAGCTACCGTCAATTTCCGACATATTCAACGATGATGTTACCGAGCAACGAAAGATTATAGAGAAAATGGATAAAGCTATTTTTATTTCAGTGCCCGAGTGGGCGTGCTGCGTCACCACCGTTGCCGCCGAGCGTCTCATCCTCGGCCTCGTATGGAAGTTTGGAAAACCTTCCAAAAACAAACGGCCCATGGGCTTTTGCGCTAGAAGCAAATGGATTGAGGATCACTACCACTTGAGCAAGAACACGATATCCCGAGCCTATACTTCTCTAAAGGATAGGCTCTGTTAGACCAGAATTGACATTTAGCACTT
>NZ_QRWO01000044.1:0-10230 GCF_003459655.1 Collinsella sp. AF19-1LB | reverse complement strand
TTGACCACTTTGTGCCGACATCCATCGCGGCCTTCGCCTTGGCGTAGACAACGGAGGACGTGCCATTCTTTGCGATGTCGGTGGCTGCAGCCTTCTGCTCATCGAGCGTCCAGTCCTTCGCGTCTTTGTTCACGACGGTCTTCATCGCCTCCTGATAGGCCTTTTCCTCCGCGCTCATGAAATTGCCACCGTCGGTACCGGTGTCGACCGTGTTTCCGACCAGGTTGAACTGGTTTCGGATGGCTCCCGCCACGCCGGGTCCGGCGAACACGATCACTAGGCCGATGATCGCGATGATCAGTACGTACTCGATGATAGATTGGCCACGGAGACGGGCACTCCTAGGAGATACCCCTCCCCGTGGCGAAAATGCCGCTGCATGCATACGCGGCTCCCTTCGCTCAGGGTTGGTAGATACAAGCCAAGGGTAGGGGTGTAGCGGGGCTTTGGGGCGGTCTTGCCGCTGCGGCAATGGTGTCTTCGCACGTACTGGACCGCACGCCTACCGAGGTACGTAGCTATCCGCCTATGCGGCTACATAGGTAGTCGAAACGGAAAATCTGGAAGTATCACGGTGCGCCTGCGCGGGGCGCTATCTAGGGTCTCCCCTATCGTGCAAGCATACCCCTAGACGCAACGTAGGTATCGGCAGTGTTTTTCGGGATGTCCTGCGGTGTGTATCCCCTGCCAGACGAAACGCTATACCACTTACCGTCGGCACCGGGGATGGTGTCGGCTGGGGGAGTCGGAAGATATGAGTTAGTACCTTCACCATTATCACAGATGACCCATTTCCAATTTAGACCAAGGGAAACTTTCGATAGGGATTGGCAATGGCCGAACATCTTGTTGGCATTGACCGTCGAAGCGAGATCGAAGCCCGAAAGGTCGAGGGATTGCAGGGATAAGCAGTCGAAAAACATCCCGAACAGCCCTGCTTTATCAGGGTGCGCAGACCAACCTCGAATATCAAGGTTCTTAAGCGAATGGCACTCTTGGAACATGCAGTTGAAGTTGTATGTACTTGAGACATCCCATGAGGAAAGATCGAGTGACTGCAACTGTGTTGCCATGAAGAAAGTATCGGCCATCTGGGTGCATTTGGATGTATCAAGCCGTGCGACATCAACGGACTTGAGCTTAGTCATGTTCGAAAACCAAACGCTTACGCTTTTAGGGGCGATGCGATCATCTACGATCTTGACCGCCTCAATCTGCGATTGATGCGCCGCCCAGGGAGCGGTCGACGAGCCATATCGGTTGGTAGGAGTCTCGACAAGCGTATACGTCCCCGTCTCATACCCCGTGTAAACATCGGTCACCCTGCGGTAGTTGAACATGTCTCCCGCCTTAGGCACGCCGCGGCGCTTGTAGAACATGAGGCTATTGTCATCGGCTGAGTAGACCGCGAACGCAGTACCCTTGTTGGGGTCGGGGATGTCCACCGGCTCGTAGAAGTTCTCGCCCGTGGTGCCCGACCCGATAGCCCCTGCCACGAGGTTGAACTGGTTCCTGATGGCGGATGAGACCCACGGCCCGGCAATCAATATCACCAAAACGATGATCGCGATGATCAGGACGTACTCTACCGTCGACTGCCCCTTCAGGCGGCGGGTAAATCTCGGAGATACCCCCCCCCGAAAGGAATTTCCGCTGCGTTCATGTGCGGCTCCTCTCGGATTGCTTTGAAATCATGGGGAAGCGTAGCCCGCGACGTGCCGCATGGAACCGATGTGCCGCAGCGGCAAGGACAGCAGTTGTGATCTGGGTTTGAGAATGGCTAAAGAAATCAGTGGATGGTTTGGCGTGTTCAAATTGAGGGAAATGGCTAAAAAATCAGCCAGGGAGAAGAAGCTCTTGAAAATCAATCGAATGAACCATGACAGCTGTGTTGGTCGTCAGCAACGATTAGGTAGCGTGTAGGTATTTCTAAAGGGCACGGCTATGCAAAAGTGCGGCAGCACCACCGAGGTGAGCCGCGGTATCAGAGCATCTGGTCACTTGGATACGATCTCGAACGATATCTCGGTAGTCGGGAGGGGTCACGGCTGCTTTCGGGCGGTCGGAGGATGTGGTTACGATCTCAATTGAATCGAGGTTCATGGGGACGGTACCGGCGGTCACTTCGAGGCATCCCTGAGTGTGCTTCGGGCCGAACGACAATTGCCAAGGCTTGACGGCCCTCGATACCGCCAAGACGGGTGCGTGACCATCTGGCTCTGCCGCTCCGTACCAAATGACATCGAGGGGAATCTTCATAAAGAACATGTGGATTGAAGAGCAGTTGCGGAACAATCCGGCATCACCGATTGGCATCTCGGGGCGTCCCATCAATCCCATGAAGCGCTTCCAGAAGGTGTCCATCACCTCGAATTTGTAGGAGCCGATGTTGTTTCCAGTTGCGTCGAACAGGCGAGCCTCGCTATCTGCCATGAAGGTATCCTCTCAAGCCAAAGTCTTTGATGGTTTGAAGATAGGGGTCATGGGGTCTAGCGAGGCTGATTTGCCGCTGCGGCAATTTGGGTGCTAGAAGGGTTGGCTAGAAGCAGAAAGCGGGGAACACGTAGCTGTTGTTCGTCGCACTGCCGTTGCTATAGCGACCGCCGTAATAGACATAGCGAAATCCCGCGCCGCTGCTCGGGTGCACCGAACGAGTCCAGTAATCGAGGCTCAACGAAGCTCCAGAATATTCCAACATCGACACACCCTTGGACTTGTAGTACTCGTACTGGGTACCATCGGAGTCGAGGCCACCGTAGATTTCGGTCATCGAGAGCAGGAAGACCTTGTCGGTCGTGGCCGAAGGCGTGCCGGCGGTACCGCCGCCCTTGTTATCGGTTATCTTCTTGACGGACTTCACCTTAGACTGGAGCTCGCCGGGCAAAAGCGACCAGAGGTCACCGCTGTTGAGACGGCCGCGAAGCTCCGACTTCTCCCAACCGCCGGCGTTGGTCTGGGTGGCGTTCATTCTCTGGGTAGACAAGGCGGTGTTGGTCGCCTTAAACGTCAGGCCCGCCTTGCCAGAGCCATCGGCAAGGTCATCGTGGTTGATGCCGATGATGCGGTAGGCCATCGCCTTGCCATTGGTCAGCTTCACCGACCAGGTCGTTCCCGCGTCCATCGCAGCCTTCGCCTTGGCGTAGACGACCGAGGACGTGCCGTTCCTGGCGATGTCGGTGGCCGCCGCCTTCTGCTCGTCGAGCGTCCAGTCCTTTGCCTCCTTATTCACAACCGTCTTCATGGCTTCGTGATAGGCCTTTTCCTCGGCGCTCAGGAAGCTGTCTCCATCGGTGCCACCGTCAACCGTATTCGTGATCTGGTTGAATTGGTTGCGGATGGCGCTGGAGACCTGCGGTCCCGCAAATACCACCACCAGACCGATGACGGCCGCGATCAAGACATACTCGATAATCGATTGACCTCTGAGGCAGGTCGTCTCAGGAACGACCCCCCCCCGAGGCGAAAATGCCGCTGCATGCATATGCGGCTCCCTTCGCTCAGGGCTAATAGATACGGCGCTATCGTAGGGACGGTGTGGGGGTTTGCGGCGGTCTTGCCGCTGCGGCAAGGACAGCAGTTGTGATCTGGGTTTGAGGATGACTAAAGAAATCAGTCAATGAGAGGATGCTATTGAAAGCACTCCGATCGACCAGGAATGAAGCAATGTCCAGCCGTTAGGGCTGGACAGGTTTGAGTTGTGAAATGTGGGGGCGTATATCCATCAGGAGTCATCATCGGCTTCGCCGATGCATCTGATGGCACTGAAGTCGCCATGGTTTCTGGCGGGTTCGAAGGCGTACCTCTTCCCGCGCCATACGTAGAAGCCGTTCTCGCGAATAGCCTTGAGGTCGGCGGGTTTTATGCAATGGCCGTCGGCTCTTACCTTGAAGGTCGTCCCGCACCCCGAAACCAGCCTCCATGAACCATCTTGTGACCAGTGGTTCGAAGTGCAAGTGAAGGATTTCTTGTTCTTAGTGAGCTTTAGGGCTTGGCCGCATTTGGGACACAAACCATAGATATCGGCGAAGGCCTTTTCCTGTTTGTCGAATGCGTTATCCAGAACCGCAGCCGCCTCGCGCTTCGTTAGGTGCTCGACATCGATCGCCTCGGCATCGTCACCAAGCATGCGCCTAATTTGACCGATTTGGGCGCTGGAGGCGGGCTTGTTGCCCCATTTTTTGACAGATTCAGTGTCCCATAGGGATCTGTCTTGGGAGGGTACGGGATAGTGGTCTAACCAGCGTCGAACTGCGGCCTCGGCTTCAGTCTCATCGTCATATTCACGGACAGTCTTGTTGTTGCCGTTGAAATCGACCATGACGCGGTAGAGGATATCGGGGGCGTGCATGCGAACCGACCAGCCCTTGCCTCGGATGACCTTCGAGCCGTCTGCGCGGCGAATCCAAGCGATATTCTGGCTCGATGATGTGAGGTCGACCTTGCGGGCGGAGAGAACCCAGCCCTCGGGAGTGTCCTCGGATGCCTCGATACGGTCGCGTAGACCCGACAGAGGGCCACGGATGGCCTTTTTCTCGTTCTCATCGAGGTCACTCGGGTCGATGCCGATCAGGCTCGGAGCCGTGCAGATATCGTTCTTATCGGAATCGCCCACGCAGTCTATCAGCAGCAGGTTCTTTTTCCTGTACCCCGTTTCGGGGTCCTCGTAGAGACGCAGGCCGCGCCCGACCATCTGCGTATAGAGAGTTGAGTTTCGCGTCGGCCGGGCTAGTAGAATCGTCTCGATGAGAGGCATGTCAGTGCCTTCGGTGAATACACCGAAATTGATGATGACGGGAATCTTTCGAGCGGTGAAGTCCTCGATAATCTGGCGGCGCTCGTCCATCGGGGTCTTGCCATCGACGACCACCGCGCCCTCGATGAGTTCGGCCAACGCGTAGGCATGTTTGACCGACGAGGCGAAGATGAGAGTCTGGCCGCGATGGAATCGGCGGTATGCCTCGGCGACCTGCGCGTTCGATTTCGGGCGATTCACGGCGTCGTTTAGGGCGTTCAGCTGGAAGTCTCCCGCGACGTGCTTCACGCCAGCGGTGGACCATTCGACCTCGACCTGCATGCAGTCGATATCGCAGAGGTACCCGCGGCGGATACCCCAGAGGAGATCGCGCTGGAAGACAATATCCTCGAAGATATCGTCCAATCCCCTACCGTCGCCTCGATTCGGCGTCGCCGTGAAACCGATGTGGAGACGGGGTTGCAGGTAATCGATTATCTTGCGGTAAGTTGGCGCTGAGGCATGATGCGCCTCGTCGGTCACGATGAGGTCGAAATCGCCCGGCTTGAAGTTCCGCTCAAGGCGGGTGCCGCGCGATAGGGTCTGCACCGAACCGGAGACGACTGGCTCGCCATCCGAATGCCTTTCGGCTTTCTCGATTCCCACGGGGCAATCGAAATACTTGACCGGCTGCGCCACCAGCTCGTCCCTATGAGACAGAATCAGCATTCGGCCGTGCCTGTGGATGTTCGCGAACGTGACGGTCTTGCCCAAGCCGGTTGCCATTTGCACCAGATGGGCGCCGCCGTCAAGGTTGTCGATTATGTCGATACATTCCGCTTGGTAGTCCCTTAATTTCAAACCGCTCGCGGACATGTGGCTCCTATCTCATGGAGGCCTGTGCCGCGGATCCGTGGTATGGGTAATTTGCGTTTATGGATTCGCGGCATATGGCCATGAAGTCCGGCCCCTTGTCCAGGCGACGATCGGTCGCATTGAATTACGGAACCCTACGAGACCCTTTCCCTCTCAGGGTAATCGCTGGCAGGAGACGTAGTCTGCTAAAACCGCCTATATCGACCTCACCTGGGTACTCGGTATCCGAAATGGGTCCCGTCATCCTTTGCGCCTTTCGCCAAGTTTTGAGCACTTGCGGACTCTTTCAGGCCCTTAGTGGCCACGTCCTCCGCGCTCGGCGCTCACCGATGCTGATCAGGCGTCGGATCGCGCGGCAGGCAACCGGATAGGTCAAGAATAGCCAGTCGGGCGATATTTGTTTATCGGGAATGATGGCCGAGCGGCAGGTGGATAGTGAGGAATTGCGCCTGGCGATGTGTCGGACGGGCAGATGGAGACAATTCGGGTTACTAGATGCGCGGGTAGGTGGTTATCGAACAGGAAGATTTTGCGGGGAGTTTGAACGTGTTGTGGAGGCGGTTCGGCTACGGGGAGTGTGGCGCGTAGCTGGGGCGACGGTTGAGTTCGGGGGTTTTGACGGGTCGTGGGTAAACCGCCGCGGCGGTGAGAATTGTGTGGCGGAGCGGCACAGGTAAGGGGGTAACGCGCGGGTAGAGGGGCAGGAATAGACAAAAGGGCGGAAACAGGGCTTTTAGCTTTGCGATATGGGGGATGATAACAAGGTGTTTTGCTGCGGGGCGCCTTTTTGGGCGCCCCGTGTGTTGGGCTGGGTGGTTGGAAGCAAAAGAAAGCCCGCACGGGCTGTGCGGGCTTAACAGATGAATCTAGAGACAGAAAGATGAATTAGAAGCAGAAGGCAGGGCAGATATCTGTATTAGAGCCATTCGAAACGGTCCAATTTGAGCCACCATCGTTGCTTGTGCACCTAAATCCGTAATTACCAACTAGAGAGCGAGTCCAAATGTTTCCGGGAATGTAACGCCAATTTGCACTCGAGCTTGTGCAGCCTTTTACCCTATAAAATTCGTATTGAGTACCATCGCCATCTTTATCACCCCAGAGTTCAGTCGATGAAAGCAAATAGAGTCTATCGTTAGTCGGAGTAACTATTGAGTTTTGATCTTGCCCCTTCGTGTTGTTCGTCAATTTGGTGACGGTTTGCACCTTTGATTGAAAATCATCAGGCATGAGGTTCCAGATCTCGCCGGAGTTCATCTTCTGACGGAGCTCCGACTTCTCCCAGCCGCCGGCAGTTGTTCCCTCAGCGTTCATCTTCTGGCTTCCAAATGTTCTATAGGTGGTAGTTACAAACGTCAACCCCGCCTTGCCTGAACCGTCCGCGAGGTCATCGTGGTCGATACCGATGATGCGGTAGGTCATCGTCTTACCGTTCGTCAGCTTTACCGACCAAGTTGTCCCCGCATCCATGGCGGCCTTGGCCTTGGCATAGACAACCGACGACGTGCCGTTCTTGGCGATGTCGGTGGCCGCCGCCTTCTGCTCGTCGAGCGTCCAGTCCTTGGCTTCCTTGCTCGCAACGGTCTTCATCGCCTCGCGGTAAGCCTTCTCCTCCGCGCTCAAGAAGCTGTCGCCTTCGGTCCCGGAGTCGACCGTGTTGGTGACTTGGTTGAACTGGTTTCGGATGGCTCCGGAGACCTGAGGGCCGGCGAAGATCACTACCAAACCGATGACGGCCGCGATCAGGACGTACTCGATGATTGACTGCCCTCGGAGGCGGGTATTCCTAGGAGATACCCCCCCCCGAAGGTTAATTGCCGCTGCATGCATATGCGACACTCCCTTCGTATGGGGATTGATATTGCATGCGGGAGCGTACGATACGGCGTGGGAGACGCAGCCTGTCTTGCCGCAGCGGCATGGCAATCTTTGCCCTCGCAGCCTCTTCAACTTGGACTTAAAAGCAAAATCAAAATTATTATTGGGATGATGTTGATCTTCTTGTCATGTAAGGGTACAATTTAGACATCTCGAAAGGGATCCAGACTCGGCTGGTAAACCTGACGTTCGGCGCGGTGTACGTGGACGCGCCTGGAGAGCTTGACCTCGAGTACGTTCAAGCCTAGGGGCCTAAGCCCCCGCGCCTAGACTTCGGTTTAGGAGAGCAGACTGGCAGGCAGCAACCGAGAATCAATAAGGGCGCGAAAGCGCCCTTATTTGTTTAGAGAGTAGATGTTGCCGCTGCGGCACCGATAACGACAGTTTCAGCGATTGAGGTAGTTTTCCCAAAAAGGAGGCACCTCATGAGAAGCAACAGCTATGGGCGTCTAGCCGGCAAGGAAGAAGCTGAGGCAATAATTTCACTAGCCCAGCAGTTCGATAAGAATTTGAATGGCAAATCTTTTCTTATTTGCTTCGGTACAAAGACACTTCGTTTTCTCGAAGTGTCATTTTCTGCTGGCAACTTCAGTCATCTCGCGGGCATCGACAAACACAATTGCCGAATCAAACCTCATGAGGTGTATGCCCGAGCGATTGCAGGCAATCTTAAACCCCAAGACCTCGGCTATAGCATCGCGCCTAAGTTTAAGATGAAAACAATCGCAGCCAAATTCCTAAATGAATTCGGTTCCACCGCAACACATGTGAGTGCAGTCAACAAGCGTCGCTCAAAAGTTAACGCTGAGATTTGGATATCCGGATCAAAAGCAGGCTTCGCAATTGGCGCGATTCACATCGGTTCAAAGAAATCGGGGCCGGTAACCTTCGCCCCGACAAGCCTTCAACTCCTGAGCGATATCGAACTCCAAGAAAAGTCGGTTGGCACGGTTGAGCCTATCGCTATCATCCTCTCGCGCAGGAATGACGAAATGTCCTATTCGGTCATTGAATATTTAGACGAAAATCTCACCGAAATCCACTCTTCTTCCCTTGCCTCGATACTGTTGAGCTGCGGAAATGAAGTAGCGCTAAGGAATAAATATCCTGAATTATGCGATCGGCTTTTCGACAAGGATTTCGAATCGCTCTATGACATTTCGGAATACGCCACGGAGTATGCCGAGGAGTGCAATCGAATCAACGCCCGCCGCGCGGAAATCGAAACGAGCCTCTCGAAATAAATACTCTCGAAGGCCGAGTGTCCTGTTGCCCCCTGAGCCTTCCGCCGTTGAGATGGCACCCGTGCATTGGGTCATCCCCTCTCTATGGGAAGTCCGATTAGAGTGACATGAAGTTAGTACATGCAACGGCGGATATATCAGCTAACAGTCAAGCTGTCATCGGTATGGCGCTTAAGCAAGGCGGCTATTTGAACCTGCTCAGGAAACGGCTCAAGGGATTGCGCTGCCACCATCGTTTCTTGTCGGTTTTCCCTTTCGACCAATCAGAGTTAGAACCATCGGATTCATCGGCTGCATTCTCATCTGGTTGAACAGCTTGATCTTCCTGCCCGTCAGCCATATCGTACGATTCCGCATCCGTTTCAATCGTTCCGAAGTAATCGAGCTCCGGTCCCTCGATCTCGGAATCCGCCTCCCTATCGATCTCGTCTACGATATCGCATAGACGAGTCAAATCCTCCCAAGTCAGGCGAGGCTGATTGCCCCAATCCTGCTTCCCGATACCCTTTGCCACGGCAATGTGGGCATGTCTGCCGATATATGAAAACTGAGCCCTTTCACTTTTAGAAAAACCAGATTGGTCTACATAGGGATGGTAATTATCCAGCACCGATACAGCCCTTGCAGCCCAAAGCCATTCGCGGCGCCTATCTCGCTGACATCTCGGGGACAGATCACCGAATACGATCCTCTGGAGCAATGATTCGCAATCCTCCGAGGTCAAATCGATACCGCCAAAATTTATCTCGATAACGTCCAGACCGATCTCGCTAAACTTTACTGCGTCTTCCAGCGACTTTTGGTGCTCCACGCGAATTTCAACCGCAACCCTGCCGAGATCCCCACGGCTATCTTTCAGTGTCAGGACGGCATCTGGGCGCAGGCCGTTTTCCTGAGTCGTCTCAAGCTCAACGGCCTCGATGGTGCTTTTTCTCGCCGAGTACGGCACCCAGATCTCCGGATAGACGCAGCGGTCGTCCTGTTCGAAAGTCTGCCGCCAATCGTGAACCCATCGTCCGGAATCGCTCATCCTCGACGCGTGCGGCGCGGCGTCCGCCAAGGAGACCATCGGGAGGCGGAACTCCCTGCCGACCGAGTCGGCCAGAAGAGACTTAACTGCCCTATGCAGCTGCGACTCGAAACCTCCGCCACACGAGGACAGCGAAGAGTGCCTGAAGCACTTGTAGTACGGGTGAGGCGTATTTGTCGCAGTCCGCAC
Organism: Collinsella sp. AF19-1LB; assembly: GCF_003459655.1. Classification (NCBI taxonomy): domain Bacteria; kingdom Bacillati; phylum Actinomycetota; class Coriobacteriia; order Coriobacteriales; family Coriobacteriaceae; genus Collinsella; species Collinsella sp. AF19-1LB. The sequence goes on along the minus strand of NZ_QRWO01000044.1, from coordinate 281 downwards.
GGCCTGCAGTTTGCCGCCACAGGACGGGCAGCCGAGCCCGCAGCGCTCTCCGTACCTGTCGAGCGGTACCGAGCTCAACCATACAAACCTATCAGTTTGTGGGTCATATCCGAACGGCACGCCCCGTCCCGCGCATTTCGAAGCCATAGGACACCTTTCTGCTCACCTTGTTTAAGTCAACGTACAGGAGGCGCATAGTTCGGATTGGCCGTTGCCGCTACGGCAATCATGTTGGCTTGCCAATAGAAAGGCTCTGTTAGACCAGAATTGACATTTAGCAC
>NZ_QRWO01000043.1:0-11986 GCF_003459655.1 Collinsella sp. AF19-1LB | reverse complement strand
GTTCAGGCTGTTGCGCTGAGATTGAAAATCAACCTTCTTTTTCCGTGTGAATATCAAAATCAATAAAGAAGGTATTGATTTGTCTTAAATTGTTTTCAGAATGTCCTTTAGTGTATGAACGGTTTTCGTCTGCATACGTACCATAACGATAAACGTTTGGTGTCCAATGCGTAAATGTATCTTGATTTTCGTGAATCGCTTCTTCGGAAGTCAGAACAACGCCACGTCCGCCAATCATGCTTTTTTTTGAGCGATACGCAAAAATAGCCCCTTTACTTTTACCTGGCTTGGTAGTGATTGAGCGAATTTTACTATTTTTAAATTTGTACTTTAACAAGCCGTCATGAAGCACAGTTTCTACAACAAAAGGGATATTCATTCAGCTGTTCTCCTTTCTTACGAAAATTAATTAGTTAGAAGCTACGATCAAAGTTGAATCACAACAAAAAAGGCAATCAACTAAGTTTTTCTTAATTGATTGCCTGGTATCTTCTTAAAGACTTGAAATCCCCTCAAAAACCCGATATAATGGGTTTACAGATATTTAAGTATCTGATTAATAAAGTAATTAAATACTTTACCAAATTTTGGGTCTCGACTTCTTTAATTGATTGGTGGTAATCAATTAAGGCTCGCAGTTAAAGTTTCTCAGGCTTTAACTGGTCGTGGCTCTTTTTTTGTATTCTTTATTCAGTTCGTTGTTTCGTTATATCTAGTATATCGCTTTTTAAAAAACACACAAACATGCGCACGGACAAAAAGGCGCCGCTGCCATAATGGCAACGGCGCCAGAACCACCACAAAGGCGCCTGTCCCCTTTGTGGCGGCTTGGGTCCCTACAGGTCGCGGTAGTCGATCAGGCGAAGATCGGGTTGAGACTCAAGCCAAGCGCGGAGCTCGGGGTCGATCAGTGCATCGACCTCCTTGGCACGATCGGTCGTAAGCGAGCTGTTCTCAAGGATAAAGCGGTCGAGGTAGCCCGGATGGCAGACAAAGATCACCGTCTCACCGTCCACCATCTCGCGGACCGTCTGCATGATTGCCTCTTTGGGCTCGTAGCCCGGCTCCATCGAGCGCATCACCATGCGCAGGTCGGTATCTCCGCAATGCACCACTGCCGCAGGGTCGAAGCTCGCCTTTTGCTCCTTAAGGCCCAGTTCCTGGGCAACCGCCGAGATAGCTCGGTTAAGGTTTTTGCTCATGACAGCATGGGCCTCAAAGTAATCCGGCTCGCGGCCCACGATCTCGACAAAGCGGTCATGCTGCGCACGGATCTCGATGCAGGCCTCGTCGAAGTCTATCAACTCCTCGCCGCGCTTAAAATACTCACGGAAGGTACGGCTGCTATGGAACTCGCCGTTTTCGTTGAGCATGCTCGGAATGCGCGCCGGATCGGCACACGGCCTGCCCAGACACACGTTGGTATGCTGGCCCACCGCAACGTCGGCATCTGCCACGAGCGACCAGCCACGTTCGGCCTCGGGCATATTGGGCATAAGGCCTACCGAACGCACCAGACCCTCGTTGACGCTGCGGGCGATGCCTAAGTCAACGGCATACGAATACCCGATGTCGTCGGCACGGATTAAAAGCCGTTTCATAACAACTCCCCCAATCTATGGAAAACTCACCACAAGGGGATACCTTTGTGATGGTTCGAGAATTACAGCTCGAAGAATCCAAGGCTCCAGTCGTGGCTTGCGGACTTGTAGCCGCCGGCGTCGAGCCCCGCGTCATAGCGCAGAATCGAGCGCTCGCAATCGCGGCTGCGCACATTTCGCCCCCCCCAAACTACTATATTCAGAAGGGCAAGCGGAATGCCGAGGGCCTAGCCCCGACGCCGGGCGATTGCCCAAAACGCGCAGGCGATAGCGGCCGTTGCCAGGCTTGCGCCAACAAGCACCCCCTGCACGCCAAAGGCATCGGCCAAAAACGGAGCAACGACCAGCGGCAGCACGCCGGCGCCGTTGAGGCCCACGCGCATCACGCCCAGCACGCGCCCCACCTTGGCAGGGTCGCTCAAGCGCTGGGTGAGCGTGACGCGCACCGGTCCCATGGCGCCAAAACCAATGCCACAGACAAGCTGCCCCACCGCAGCGACGGCAACATGGGCGGTACCCACATACACAACGGAGCCCACGCCCGTCACCAGCAGCATCGCCGCCAAAAGCTCCAGCCTGATGCGTCCCGACGGCACGCGCATGATCAGGTACGACCCCAGTGTTCCGCCGATGCCAGCAATGGCCGACAGCCATCCCATCCACTCCGCACCCACGCAAAGAACATCGCGGTAGAACAGCGACTCGAGCGAATCGAATGCCCCGTAGGAAAAGAAGCCCATAAAGCCCATGAGAAAAATCAGGCGCAGGTCGGCATCAGCTGCCGTGGCAATAACGCCTTCCCAAAGCGATCGCAAGCCCGTCGCCTCAGCGCGAGACTCCGGCTTAGCGATGCCCTGAACAGCAGCGCCTTCACGCAACGAGGTCGCAAGCAGTAGAGCGGGAACAGGTGCCACCGCAAGCAGGAAAAACACCCCTTGATTGGAAAGGACCGAAGCGATAACGCCTCCAAGCGCAGGTCCAACGATCACCGCGACGCCTGTCGCGATGTTGTTGAGGCCGTTAATGTGCAGAAGCTCCTCGGGGGCCTCCGTCAAAAAGCGCGGATAGGCGTCCATGGCCGTGGTCCCCGCGCCAAACAACAGCCCGGTAGAGATGGCGAGTAGCGCAAGCGCGGGATAGGACACGGGAGCAACAAGGCCAAAAACGCCTGATGCACATAGCAGGACGCAAACGGCCAGAAGCACATGACGCGGGCCCAAGGAGTCCACAAGTGCGCCGGCGCAAAACGTTGCAAAAATGAGCACCAGGTTGAGTCCAAACACGAGCGCGGACGTCTCAAATGCGCCGGCCCCGAGAACGTAGGCGCCGCAGCCAATGATGCCGACAAAATACGTCGACTGAAATGCAAGCTGAATAAAGAAATTTACCGCAACCAAACGGTGCGATGGAGAAAGAAGACGGGACATAACAAACCCCTCATGCATATGAAAACCAAACGAGACAGCCTGAGCGCCATCAGTCCATGTAGGTCTCGAACATATGCATAATCTCCCCTTTACTGCGGTCGTCCCGTATTCTAGCACCGATCTGGCGTCCCGCCTCTGCGCGTTGCCTTCAAAACGCTCCGCGCTCCGGCGCCTGGGCATAAGAAATGGCCATCTTCGCTTACGCGAGGGCGGCCATTTTGCTTGTCTCTATGTCATCGATTCTAATGCACAAACATGCGCACGAACTTGTGCTTCCAGCTTGCATACGGGGCATAGCGGAATGGCACGTCCAGCCACGTTGCCTTGTTCACGATGCTCTTCTTGTGGCTAAACGTATCGAAGCTCTCGCGTCCATGGTACTGTCCCATACCGCTCGCCCCCATGCCGCCAAAGCCCATATGGTTCGTGGCCAAATGCATGATGGTGTCGTTGACGCAGCCGCCGCCAAAGGGCGCGTAGCGCACAAAGCGCTGCTGAACCGCGCGATCCTGACTAAAGATATACAGGGCCAGCGGCGTCGGACGATTCGTGATAAACGCCTCGGCCTCATCCAGGCTCTCAAACGTCAGCACCGGCAAGATGGGACCGAAAATCTCCTCCTGCATTACGGCGTCCTCAGGCGCCACGCCGTCTAGGATAGTCGGCTCAATCTTGAGCGACGACTCGCGCGCCGTGCCTCCCAGCACAACCTTGTCGGGGTCGATCAGTCCGCGTACGCGCGCGAAATGCTTGGCGTTGACGATATGCCCGTAGTCCTCGTTGTCAAGCGGGTGCTCGCCAAACATGCGACGGACCTCCTCCTTGATGAGACCCAGCAGCTCGTCATGCACACGCCTATCGACCAGCAGGTAGTCGGGCGCCACGCAGGTCTGCCCCACGTTGAGCCATTTACCAAAGGCAATGCGCCGTGCCGCGACCTTCAAGTTTGCCGTCGCGTCCACAATGCAGGGGCTCTTTCCGCCCAGCTCAAGCGTCACGGGCGTAAGGTTTTTACTTGCGCGCTCCATGACGAGCTTGCCGACCGGCACGCTACCGGTAAAGAAGATTTTGTCCCAGCATTCATCGAGCAGCGCCTCATTCTCGGCACGCCCGCCCTCGACAACCGTCACCAAACGGGGGTCAAACGCCTCTTCACAGATTTGCTTGAGCACCGCGCTCGAAGCCGGCGCATAGGCACTCGGCTTGATGACCACGGTGTTACCCGCAGCGAGCGCGCCGGCGAGCGGCTCGAGCGTCAACAAAAACGGATAGTTCCATGGAGCCATGATGAGCGTGACGCCATAGGGCACGGCTTGCGTCTTGCACACGCTAATAGCATTGGCGAGGTCGCAGGGGCGCAGACGCGGGCGGCTCCATCGAGCCACATGCGCGACCTGATGGCGAATCTCGGAAAGCGACGTGCCGATCTCGCACATATACGCCTCGTCATGCGACTTTCCCAAATCGGTCTTGAGCGCATGGGCGATATCGCCCTCGTGGGCCCGTACCGCATCACGCAGGCGCACGAGCGCGCGACGGCGAGCGTCGACATCAAACGTGGCGTGCGTCTTAAAGTAGGCGCGCTGATCGCCGACGATGCGCGCAATCTCCTCGGTGTTCATGAGCCCTCCTAGTTCTCGTCTTCAAACATACCACCCGCAACGACCTCGTACATACGCTCGAGCTCCAAACGGTCCATCAAAAGCGGAACGGGGTACAGCGGATTGGCCTCGACATCGGCATGCGCCGCCATTTCGGGAATGTCGGAGCGGCGAACGCCCGTCACATATTTAGGGATTCCCAGGGCGGCGTTCATACGGTCGACCCAATCGATAAAGGCCTCGGCCGCAAGACTGTCCTGCGCGGTAGCCGGCGCAATGCCCGCCATGCGAGCAAGATCGGCAAGCTTGGGGGCGGCGGCGTCACCATAAGCGCGAAGCATGTGCGGCAGGATGATCGCGTTGGCCAAGCCATGCGGAATCCCGTATCGTCCGCCCAAGCTGTGTGCGATGGCATGCACATATCCGACATAGGAGCGGGTAAACGCAACGCCCGCCTTATACGCCGCCGATAGCATATTGCGACGCGCCTGCATGTTGTCGCCATGTTTATTGGCCTCGAGCAAATTGTCGTGGATGAGCTGGACCGCTTGACGCGCCATCTTGCGCGTGTAGGGCGTGGTGCTGCGGCCGATAAAGGCTTCGACAGCATGCGTTAGGGCATCCATACCCGTCTGCCCAGTAATGGAGGCGGGCAGGCCGCGCGTAAACTCGGGGTCGTGCACCGCAAAGCGCGGGATAAGCACAAAGTCGTTAATGGGGTACTTGTAGTGCGTCTCGCCATCGGTGATAACCGCTGCGAGCGTGACTTCGCTTCCCGTACCGGCGGTAGTGGGAACCGCGATAAGCAGCGGCAGGAGACGGTGGACGCGCAACAGGCCGCGCATCTTGTTGATGGGCTTGTTTGGCTGCGCAATGCGCGCCCCCACACCCTTGGCGCAGTCCATGGCCGAACCGCCACCAAAGCCGATAATGGCCTGGCAGGCGTTCTCCCGATACAGGGACGCCGCTTCCTCCACATTCGAGACCGTGGGGTTCGCACGCGTTTCGGCATAGACCGTAACGCCGATTCCCTTGGACGCGAGCGCACACTCGAGCGAGGCCGTAAGCCCCAGGCTGGCAATACCGGGATCCGTCACGATAAGAACCCGCTGTATCGAGCGTTTTTGAAGCACCGCGGGGACATCCTGGGCGTGCTCAAGAATGCATGGCTCGGTATAGGGCAGCACCGGCAATGCGATGCGAAAAACCGTCTGATATGTTCGGCACCAGGCACGACGGGCTAGATGCATAGAGGAAACTCCTTTATTTGTTGATAGGTCAACATTTTGATCGACCGATTGTACTCATCGTCGTCCGAAAATGGCTTGCCAACCGTTAATCAATCAACATCTTCATCTGTTAAAAAATGTTTTATTAAAAATCATTCCTAATAGGCTTCACTTTCAGTCTCATTTATGGATAATAGAACTCGTTAAGACGCACGTCCGGAGAGGGCCCTTATGGGACCGGGCGAGCGCACCATCGCCATCGATCGAAGGGATCGAATCATGAAATTTGTTTGCCCCGTTTGCGGTTATGTTGAAGAGTACGACGGCGACCAGCTGCCCGAGGATTTTAAGTGCCCCCAGTGCGGAGTGCCCGGTTCCCGCTTCCTGAAGCAGGATGAGGGTGGCTTTACTTGGGCTGCCGAGCACGTTGTGGGCGTTGCCAAGGAGGGCGTGCCCGAGGACATCGTCGCCGACCTGCGCGCCAACTTTGAGGGCGAGTGCTCCGAGGTCGGTATGTACCTGGCCATGGCCCGCGTCGCTCATCGCGAGGGTTATCCCGAGGTTGGCCTTTATTACGAGAAGGCAGCCCATGAGGAGGCCGAGCACGCCGCTAAGTTCGCTGAGCTCCTGGGCGAGGTCGTGACCGACTCCACCAAGAAGAACCTCGAGATGCGCGTTGAGGCCGAGAATGGCGCCACCGCTGGCAAGACCGATCTCGCCAAGCGTGCCAAGGCTGCCAACCTCGATGCCATCCACGACACCGTCCATGAGATGGCTCGCGACGAGGCTCGTCACGGCAAGGCCTTCGAGGGCCTGCTGAAGCGCTACTTTGCCTAAGCCAGCCGCCTGAGAGATAATCTCTAGCTCGATGAGGCCCGGACCGTATCGGTTCGGGTCTTTTTGTGTCTCGACAACTCGTAAACGCCCTGAAATAGGACCACCTTCGGCATCGGCTTTTCGTCAAAAAATAAGTGAGTAGACTTTTTGGAACTTGCCGAGCAGACCATCCATATTGCTTTATAAAACCGCAGGTAAATAACTTGCTGCAAACCGGTCTGGTCGCCATCACGCCAAAAGTCTACTCACTTAGAACCGCTGCCGTCCACGATTGAGCCTTTTTAAATCTAACGGGCATCCTTTCGCCGATTTCTCCCAGTGTTGACCAGTCCATGAATAGCTCAGACCGGAGTAATGCCTCGGCCCTTTGCTCATCCGAGCTTTTGTCACGATATTCAACATCGAGCATCCTGCATACGGCTTTTACGATCGCGCGGAATCTACCCTCATCGGATATCTGCCCGTGTGTCAGGAGCAGGACGTCGTAGCCCATGGCCTGAAGCGCCGTCATACGGTCGGCGTCACGCAGGCCATCCCCCGCGCGCCCGTGTGAGGCCTTCCCCTGACATTCGATGGCCACCTGCCGCCTTCCGTCCGGCGAAGACAGAAGTAGGTCAATGTATACGCGGGACTTGCCTTCAATCGCCCGAGCACTTGCGCTTAGCGCCACTTCGACATTGAGCTCTATGCCGCAAAAACCTTCACCTCCCAGGGATCGCGACAGTCCAAACAACAAATACGCCTCAACCTCAAAAGGCGATGCGGCGCCCAATGGAACGAGATGCGATACCGCCATAAATCGATTGCCGTAACGCATCCCGCAAACATCTGAACAAAAACGGTCAAGGTCGCCGCCCAAAACCAAAGCGTCTCGACGCCATAAATTTGAGGCGGTACCGTCCTCGGACGGACAGCGCGACCAGCCCAGCGTTGTCGAAATCGCGCCCGAATCAATTGCACGCGAAAGCTCCGCCTCAAGCGCCGCCGGCAGAGCGCACACCGCAAACAAGCCGCACATTTCCGCCAATACCAAAAGAAGCTGAAGATCCGTCAGATGCCGCGACATGATGAATGCCGTCAGTAGAGGAGATGTAATCAAAAACCCATGCTCCGTTTCCAGCACAGATTCCCTGGGGAGCTCGCCAAGAAACAGCCGCTGCCTCATGCTGGCTGGACAAGTCCGCTTGTTTCTCGTCCGAACCAATGTATACAGCGGAAAGCCAAGCACAACCGCAGCCGTCGGGTTACGGGAGAGGTCATATCGCTGCCGGTCTTCTTCTGGTCGTGGAAGCGGCGGACACAAAGCGCGGACTTGAGGGGGCAAACGCCAGTACCTAAAAGCCGATATGTCACAAAGTAGATCCTTCATAGGCACAGGAAAACACGGATTTCAACACAGCCGGTCTCGCTATGGCGCGAACGCAGCGAAAATGGCGTCGAACGGACTGTCAAGTTTTCAACAGCCCTCCCCAACTGACCAAAAGCTTGCCAAGAACTGGACGGGACCCTGTTGAAAACCTCATTTTTTTCTCGTGCAGGAGCTGTGCGCGGCAAGTGAGTAGACTTTTTCGAACTTACCGAGCAGACCGATCATCCTGCTTTTCAAAACCGCAGGTAGATAGCTTGTTACAAAACTGCCTGGTCGCTAAAGCGTCAAAAGTCTACTCACTTAGATTGCAGAGTGTCCCCCATTAGCTGCAATTCCAAGGTATTAAGCACATTTGGACTCAAATCGTCATACTGGACAAGGATTCGAGTCGGGTTTTCATGGACAGATGCGCTATCGGCACACCAATAACAGTCACTGATATCGACAAAAGGGATGCTCGAGCGCGTGAGGGCCTGTGCAAAAGAGCTTCCGCCCGTTCCACGCTCCGCAACCACAGTGCAGTAAAGGCCTGCGTCTGCATGCTCGATCGAGACCTCCCCCGCCGGAAATGTCTTCCGCACAAGCGCCGCCAGGCCATCACGCGCCTCGCGAGCACGAACGCGCACGCGGTTCACATGTCGCTCGTAATCACCCGATTCCAGCAAACGCGCCAAAGCGACCTGGTCAACAGAGCTCACCGACGAGGCGTAAAAACCAAGGTTGTGCTTAAACCGCTCCATTAGTTCATCGGGCAACACCATGTACGCTAGACGCAACGCCGATGACAGGCTCTTCGAAAACGTGTTGGTGTAGATAACTGACTGGGCGGCATCGATCGACGCGAGCGCGGGAATCGGCTTGCCGGCAAGGCGAAACTCACAATCAAAGTCATCTTCGATGAGATACCGACCTGGTCGCTCGGTGGCCCAGCTCAGCAGCGCGTAGCGACGCGCAATGCTCGTCACAAGGCCGGTCGGATACTGATGGGACGGCATCAGGTGAAGGACATCGGTCCCGGTTTTCTGCAGAGCGCTCAGGTCCACGCCGTCATCATCCAACGGGATATGTCGTACTTGGCAACCCATAGCCTGATAGATGCGCGTCAGGCGCAAATAGCCCGGGTCCTCAACGGCATACACCTTGTCGGCTCCAAGCAATTGAACCAACATGGTATCGAGCAGCTGGGCGCCCGCACCGATAACGATGTTGTCGGGGTCGACATTCATGCCCCTCGTCCCGCGTAGATGGTGCGCAATCGCACGTCGCAGCCGAGCGGTGCCCTGCGCCGGCGCGGGCGAAAAGATTTCACGTTCGTCTTCGGATGTCAGCGTCGCCCGTAGCGCGCTTTGCCAAAGCCGCGCCGCCTCCAAAGCGGAAGGAGACAGTACATCGAATTGTTCGACCCGTCCGTTGACATCATGCACGCTGGGGTCCACGGAGGCGACATCTCGGTCGATGCCCTCCGCAGCCGAAGCCAAAACCGGTGCATCCGGAAGTTCGCACGCGTAGTAGCCGCGCCGCGGCTTTGAGCAAATATAACCCTCGGCAAGCAACTGGCTATATGCATTTTCGATTGTAATGACACTGATTCCCAGATGACTGGCAAAGGCGCGCTTAGACGGCAAATGCTCTCCCGCCGCAATGCGCCCAGCAACGATATCATCTCGAATTTGCTGGTAAACATACTCATAGAGCGATGCCTCGCCGCGTTGTTCCAAATTGTAGTCGAGCATGAGTTTGTCACCTGACCTTATCGAGTCATTCAATCTGATATTAGTCTGACCTTGTTATTATCTTGAAAACTGAGTATTTCGCCATACCCAGCTCCCCGATAGGATGTTCCGTCAAGCAATGCACATGCCAACCAAGGGAGCAACCATGGCAGAACAGACCAGCAACGCCGATCGCGTCAAACTCAACCGCGAGCTCGCGCAGATGCTCAAGGGCGGTGTCATCATGGACGTCACCACGCCCGAGCAGGCACGCATCGCCGAGGAGGCAGGCGCCTGCGCCGTCATGGCGCTTGAGCGCATCCCGGCCGACATCCGCGCCGCCGGCGGCGTGTCGCGCATGAGTGACCCCAAGATGATCAAGGGCATTCAAGAGGCCGTCTCCATCCCCGTTATGGCCAAGTGCCGCATCGGCCACATCGTCGAGGCGCAGGTCCTTCAGGCCATCGAGATCGACTACATCGACGAGTCCGAGGTTCTCTCCCCCGCCGACGATGTCTACCACATCGACAAGACCCAGTTTGACGTCCCGTTTGTCTGCGGTGCCCGCGACCTGGGCGAGGCGCTGCGCCGTGTTGCCGAGGGCGCCACGATGATCCGCACCAAGGGCGAGCCGGGCACGGGCGACGTCGTCCAAGCCGTGCGCCACATGCGCAAGATTCAAAAGCAAATCTGCGACGTTGCTGCTCTGCGCGATGACGAGCTCTTTGAGGCAGCTAAGCAGCTGCAGGTTCCGGTCGAGCTTGTGCGCGAGGTCCATGCCACGGGCAAGCTTCCCGTGGTGAACTTTGCCGCCGGCGGTGTAGCAACCCCCGCGGACGCCGCGCTGATGATGCAGCTGGGTGCCGAGGGCGTCTTTGTCGGCTCGGGCATCTTTAAGAGCGGCAACCCCGCCAAACGCGCCGCCGCCATCGTTAAGGCTGTGGCAAACTTCACCGACGCCAAGCTCATTGCCGAGCTTTCTGAGGACCTGGGCGAGGCCATGGTCGGTATCAACGCTGACGAGATCGAGATCATCATGGAGGAGCGCGGACGCTAGTCCAGCAGAAAGGATCGCACATGAGCGATTATGCAGGCCAGACGGTCGCCGTGCTGGCGGTCCAAGGCGCTTTTGCCGAGCACGAGACAAGACTATCCGAGCTGGGCGCACGTTGTATTGAGCTGAGGCAGGCGGCTGATTTGATGCAGGACTTTGACCGTCTGGTACTTCCCGGCGGCGAGTCCACCGTTCAAGGGAAGCTGCTTGATGAGCTGGGCATGCTCGAGGAGCTTCGCGCCCGTATCGCTGAAGGCATGCCCGTCCTGGGCACCTGCGCCGGCTTGATTCTACTGGCTCACGACCTTGCCGCCCATGACGATAAGGGCACGCCGCGCCTGGCAACCATGGATGTACTCGTTGAGCGTAATGCCTATGGCAGACAGCTCGGCAGCTTTCACACCAAGGGGCAGGTAGACGGCATCGACGGTGAAGTGCCATTAACATTTATCCGTGCGCCCCGCATCGTCGAGGTGCACGGCGACGCAAAGGCCTTAGCGAAAGTCGACGGCCGTATCGTCGCCGCGCGCCAGGGCAACCAGCTCGGCGTAACCTTCCACCCCGAACTCGACGAAGACACCCGCCTCCACGAACTGCTCCTACAAATGTAGGAAGAACAGAAACGAGAGTGGATAATCCCCCACCTTGAGCATGAATATGGGCTCATACCAGGAGATTATCCACTCTCATACTATGTAGTCGTTGGGGACGTTCTTAAACGACTACTCAAACAAGAACGTCCCCAAAGGGTCACTATAATAAGGATAGAAAGGTCGTGAAAATACAAAACAGGAGGTTACACACATGAGGAAGCAGGAGCAAAAGGGTAAAATCACAGCATTGTACGAAAGGTTATCTCACGACGATGGGCGGTCTGACGAGAGCGTGTCCGTAGAAAATCAAAAGCGCATCCTGGAGGACTACGCCCGAAAAATGGCTTCACTAATGTCCGCCACTTCACCGATGACGGGGTGCGGGGAACGACCTTCAAGCGGCCCGGCCTGGACGCTATGGTGGACGAGATACGGGCCGGAAATGTGGCTACCGTCATTGTCAAAGACCAGAGCAGAATAGGCCGTGACGTGGTGGAGGTCGGCTTGCTCAAACGCACCTTTGACGAGGGTTGATTTTCAATCTCAGCGCAACAGCCTGAACG
>NZ_QRWO01000042.1:0-12286 GCF_003459655.1 Collinsella sp. AF19-1LB | reverse complement strand
CGCGAGCCGCGCCACGCGAAGCCTTGGCAGCCGCTCCCCCGCCATCTCCGGGACGACGGCGCGTGACCTTGACCTCGCCATCCGAGACCTGATCGGCCACGGAGGGCACTGAGGGCTTCTGTTGCGCGCCCGAGGAATGGCGACGGCGCGGACGCGGCGCGCGCTCCTCCTCGCCACGTGACTTGCCGCCCTTGTCGGCAGACGCATCGGAGGCCGAGGGACCCTTGGAAGCGGCACCGGCCTCGCGAGCAGCTGCGGCGCGGAAGGCGTCCTCGCGCTCCTCGCTCGACAGATGACGGCGGCGGCGACGTGTGGGGTTCATGCCACCGCCGCGGTTTTGTTGCTGGGGCTGCTGAGCCTCGCGCTCGCGGGAAGCGTTCTTGTCTGTGGTCTCGCCGTTGTCGACGGACGCCGCGCGCTTGCGGCGGCGACGACCACCGGCGGCCTCCTCGGCCTCGGGTGCCTCGTCCTTACCACGGCCCTTTCCGCGGCCACGGCCCTCGCCCTGGCCCTGACCGGCGCGAGCATCGGATTCAGCATCGCGACGACGGCGCTTGGGCATCGACGTGCCGGCAAGACGGTCGGCGCTCGACAGACCATCGCCCACGTCGACGCCGTTCTCGCGATCGAGCTCCATGAGCGCCAGGCGCATCTCGGGCGACTCGATGCGCTCGAGCACGTCGCGCGTCACGCAGTCGGGGCGGCAGTTGCAGCCCTGCTCGGCGGCCTTCTTTTTGCAGCCCTCCGAGCACGTCATATCGGCCAGGTTGACCTTAAAGACTTTGCCGTTCTCCAGGCGCAGCACCAGCTGCTCACGCGGCGTGTCATATTCCTGAATACGCGCCTTGCCAAGCGGCGTATCGATGAGCGTCTTCTTTTTGGGCGCACGGCTCTTAAAGTCCTTGTACGCCTCGAACTCATAGCGCAAGCAGCACATCAGGCGGCCGCACACGCCGCTGATTTTGGACGAGTTGAGCGGCAGGTCCTGCTCTTTTGCCATGCGGATCGAGACGGGCTCAAACTGTCCGCCAAAGCGCGTGCAGCAGAGCTCCTGTCCGCATTGGGCGTAGCCGCCCACCAGGCGGGTCTCGTCGCGCACGCCGATCTGGCGCATGTCGACGCGAATGTGCAGCGTCGAGGACAGGTCCTTGACGAGCTGACGAAAATCGACGCGCTCCTCGGCCGCAAAGTAGAACACGGCCTTCTCGCCGCCAAACAGGTACTCGACGCCGACCGGCTTCATCTCGAGGTCGAGCTCCTTGACCAGGCGGCGGAAGTCGACCATGGCCTCGTCGCCCTGGATGGCCAGGTCGTCGGCAAGCTGCAGGTCGATGTCGCTCGCCACGCGCAGCACGGGCTTGAGCGGCTGACCGATCTCGTCTTGCGGCACCTCGAAGGGATCGGCCGTGACCAGGCCGATCTCGGTTCCGCGCTCGGTGGAGCAAATGGCATAATCGGCCTCGAGGATATCCAAATCCTGCGGATCGAACCACAGGTCGCGCGAGGCGTAGGTAAACTTAACGGGTACGACTAACGGCATTTCAGTGCCTTCCTGATATCGAACAGCATGACCTCGATGGCCAGCTGGGGAGTAACGTTTCTGGCGATGTTGCGCTCGGCGGTCGCAACCGCCTCGAGCGCCTGGGTGGCACCCGCAACATTGGTCGCGGCGGCAAGCCGACCGATCGTGTCGCGCACGTCCTCGTTCACCACGTCGGTTGCCTCGTCCTGAAGTGTCAGCAGCACGTCGCGCATGAGCGTCCGCGCGCTCGCCAGCGCTTCCATGATACCCGAACGCTCGCGCGCGTTGAGTTCGCGCTTGTTGCGGTCCTCAAGCTGCTTCAATGCTCCACGCGACAGGTAGTCGGCATTTTGCTCGAGCACCTTTTCCTGCGTGGACTTGACCTCGGCGAGCGGCGCCTTGACGGCGACGATGAGTGACTTGGCGCGGCTGAGCACGTCGGCCTCGTCGGCGGCAATGAGCGAGTCGATGGCACGGACCATCTGACGGCGGGCGTCCTGGCGCTCGGCACTCTTAAGGAACTCGATACCGCGCGTGGGGCTGCCCGCCACGGCGACGGCCATGCGGCAACGCGCGAGGTCCTGGCCGGTGGCGCGGCTCACGGCCTGCGCGGCCACGGTGGGCGACACCAGCCGAAACGGCACGCACTGGCAACGGCTCACGATGGTAGGCAGCATCACGTCTGCCGAGGTGCCCAGCAGGATGAACATGACGCCCTCGGGCGGCTCCTCGAGCGTTTTGAGCAATGCGTTGGCGGTGTTGGCGCGCAGCTGCTCGGCACGGTCGATGATGTAGACCTTTGCCTTGGCGCGGATGGGCGCCAGCGGCACGTCATCGAGCAGCTCGCGGGTCTGGGCAATGAGGTAACCCGTGGCGCTCTCGGGCGTGTAATAGTGCACGTCGGGGTGCGTATGCCGAGAGACGCGCACGCAGCTGTCGCATGCGCCGCAGCCGTCCTGCTCGCACAGGAAGGCTTGGGCGAGCGCCCACGCGGCGTCGAGCTTGCCCGCGCCGGGCGCGCCCAAAAACAGGTAGGCGTGCGATGCGCGACCGCTGGCGACGGCATTGGTCAAAAAGTCGCGCACGCGCTCTTGGGTGTCGAGCTTGGCCAGCAGGCTTGCCTGAGCGGGGGCCATGTTACTCGGCCTCCTTGGCAAGCGCGGCGGCGACGGCTTCCTGCGGAATGCCGAGACCGTACGCGCGAACCTGCTCGACCGTCTTCTCGAAGACTTCCTCGACGGTCGTAGTGGCGTCGATGAGCTTTACGCGGTCTGGCTCCTCGGCAGCAATTGCGCAAAAGCCCTGGTAGACACGCTCCTGGAATGCCATGCCTTTTGCCTCCATGCGATCTGCCGCACCACGGGCCGCCATGCGCAGCGCCGCCTGCTCGGGCGTGATGTGGTAGACGAGTGTGAGTGCCGGGTGCGTTCCCGCGACGGCCAGGTTGTTGGCGTCGCGCACCATCTGGCGATCGAGGCCGTCGGCAAATGCCTGGTAGCAGGTCGTGGAATCGTAGAAGCGGTCGCACAGGACCACCTTGCCGGCCACGAGGGCGGGCGCGATGACCTCGTGCACCAACTGGGCGCGCGCCGCCTCGTAGAGCAGCAACTCGCAGGTGTCTCCCATCGCCGTGTTGGCGGGGTCGAGCAGCAAAGCGCGAATCTTTTCGCTGATGGCGGTGCCGCCCGGCTCGCGCAGGCTCACAACCTGGTAGCCAGCGAGTTCGAGCGCGCGGACAAGCAGGCGCGCCTGCGTGGACTTGCCGGCACCGTCGACGCCCTCGAGCGTGATAAAGCTATGTTGAGCAGGATCAAAAGCCATGGGCGC
This sequence comes from Collinsella sp. AF19-1LB, assembly GCF_003459655.1. Lineage (NCBI taxonomy): Bacteria > Bacillati > Actinomycetota > Coriobacteriia > Coriobacteriales > Coriobacteriaceae > Collinsella > Collinsella sp. AF19-1LB. Next base: position 8,937 of record NZ_QRWO01000042.1, on the reverse strand, counting down.
AGCCCCTTCCTACAAGGCGCGTAAATGCAGATATATCAACCAAGCCATGATACCCCAGCGTCCGGCGCACCCCAAATCGAACCTAGTCATTAGGGCGGCAGTTAGGGACGATCCTAAACTGCCGGCAGAAAAGGAACGTCCCCAACTGCCGGCTAAAGTTGCGGTGAAATAGGGACTGATTGAAGCCCTGAGACCGCCAAACAGTCCCTATTTCACCGCAACGTATGATGGGGAATTTTGAATGCTGGGTATAATCGTCGTATTGCATTGAAATGTGGCGAAAGGAGTGGCAATGTCTCGGTATTGCGCCTCGTGCGGCAAGCTTCTTGCAGATAATGCCAAGTTCTGCACCTCGTGCGGTGCACCCGTTGAGCAAACAGCCGCGAGCGATAGCCAGCCCGCTTTTGAGCAGACCGGCTCCCTTGATACGCCGCAAGCCAAGGCGGACGACCCCCTCGCCTATAGCACCGACCCCGCCGCAAGGACCGAGGCCGTCGAGACCACGCAGCGCATACCCGTCGCGAGCGGCTCGCCCCAACAGCAGCCGGCTCCCGCATACGCGCCCGCTTCGCCACAGACCCCCGCTCCCAAAAAGAGCGGCACCGGGCCGCTTATCGCCGTTATCGTTGTGCTGGTGGCGATCATCATCGCCCTGGTCATCTTCTTTGCAATCAGACCGTTCGACAACGCCGCCACGCAGACGACTGCCGAGGTAGCCAAGCTGCACCATGACGTCGACGACGATAACCTAAAGCCTCTCGGCGATCCCAACAGCCTGTACGACGATGATGACGATGATGACGAGGATGGCGGCGAAGCAACGCTCTCTGAGCAGAACCTCTACCGCCGACTGAGCGAATACTACGACCTGCTCGAAGATCTCGACAGCCAGGTCCGTGGCTGCGCGCAGAACTTCAACGGCAACTATCTGGAAGAGGATCGAACCACCCGTCAAAATCTCGCCGACGTCGCCGAGCGCACGGAGGACACCATCGAGCAGTATTACGACATCGTCGAGGACCTGGACGTCCCGACGAGCTCCAAGAACTACAGCTCCTGGAAGGACATCATCGCTCTGTACGACGACCTGGATCACCGCATTGACGCAATCTGTGATGCCTGGGAGATCAGCCTGAAATACGCCAAGCCTGCGGACCACAAGAATGAGATCGTGGCGCCGCTGTCGCGCGACAACGTGGCGGGCACCAATGACAATAAGTACCGCCTAGACTTTGAGGAGCGCTATCCCGGCGCCAAGCCTGTCGAGGTGAACTAGCGCTTTGTCGTTCCCGAGCCGGCAGTTAGGGACGTTCCTAAACTGCCGGCAGAAAAGGAACGTCCCTAACTGCCGGTCAAAAAAACGAGCGAGGATCGCGGGGTCCTCGCTCGTTTTTTTTGGGCAATGTTTCGACTGCGCCGTTACTTGTCGGCGGCTGCTTTCTTGGCAGTCGACTTCTTCGCGGTCGTCTTCTTGGCGGCAGTGGCTTTCTTAGCCGTCGTCTTCTTTGCCGTGCTCGCCTTGGTTGTGGTCTTGCGACCGCGGGCGGGCCTCTTCTCCTTGGTCGGGCAGTCCATGTTGACGCAGATACGCCACGGACCGCGCGCCGTGTTGACCACTACGATGGGGGCGCCGCACTCGGGACAGGTCTCGCCCGTCGCCTCGAGCTTGCCGCGCGCCGGCAGCGGATAGCTCACGCCGCAGTCATCGTAGTTGGTGCAGCGGATAAAGCGCTTGCCGCTCTTCTCGCTCTTGTGCGCGATCAGGTCGCCGTGACGTCCGGCCTCGGCACACACCTTGCACTCGCCCACCTTAAGATCGGGCTCGTAGTTGGTGGGGCACGTGGGGTTCACGCAGATCTCGAAGGCCTTCTGGCGGAATGGCTGGCACTTGATGCGCGGCGCGCCGCACTCGGGGCACACGGCGGCCTCGCCCTCGAGCGGGCTCACCTTGACGCCACTCGGCACCGGATAGGTCACGTCGCAGTCGGGCCAACCCATGCAGCCGATAAAGCTGCCGCGGGTCTTGGCGCTCGTCTTCATAACCAGGTCCTTGCCGCACTTGGGGCAGGCGCCCACGCGCGCATCGGCCGTGACGGCGTCGCTGATGGCGTCGCCCAGCTCCTGCGTATGCTTGAGCAGCTCGTCGAGCACGCCGGCCAGCAGCGCGCGCGAGTGCGTCACGACATGCTCTTCGGTGTCCTCGCCGCGCTCCACGCGGGTCATGTCGCCGTCGAGCTCGCTGGTCATATCGGGGCTCGTGATGCGCGGGGCAAACTGCGACAGCGCGTCGATGATGGCGATGCCCAGCTGGCTCGGCTCAACGGGATCGTTTTTGAGGTAGCGCACGGCGTACAGGCGCTCGATGATGCTCGCGCGCGTGGACTTGGTGCCCAGGCCGCGCTTTTCCATCTCCTGCACGAGCTTGCCCTGGCTGTAGCGCGCGGGCGGCTCGGTCTGCTTGGCCTCAAGCTTAATGTCGAACACGTCGACCGTGTCGCCCTGCTCTAGCGGCGGCATCTGCTCGTCGCGCTTGAGTCCGTACGGGTACGCCTCGCGGAAACCCGGGGTCACGAGCACATCGCCCGAAGCCACGAACGGCTCACCGTTCACGTCGAGCTCGAGCTTGGTATTCTCGATGGTCGCGGGACCCATAAGCGTCGCCAGGAAGCGGCGGGCGATGAGGTCGTAGAGCTTGCGCTGGCCGCCATCGAGCGTGGACGGATCGCCTTCGCCCGTGGGGTAGATGGGCGGGTGGTCGGTGGTCTCGACTTTGCCGCGCGTGGGCTTCATGGGGCCGGCGAGTACCTTTTTGCACACGGGCGCCAGCGCCGGGTTGATCTTTGCCAGGTCGCTCACCACGGCGCCCAGATCGAGCGTCGCGGGATACACGGTGTTGTCGACACGCGGGTAGCTGATGAGACCGGCCATGTAGAGGGACTCGGCGATGCGCATGGTACGCGCAGGTGAGATGCCCTCGGCCGCGGCGGCAGCCTGCAGCGAGGTGGTCGCAAACGGCGTGGGCGGCTGCTGTTTGCGCGAGCGCTTGGTCACCGCGGCGACGGTTGCCGTCGCAACGCCGTCGATATGGCCGTACGCCGTCTCGGCAGCATCCTTGTCGGTAAAGCGCGCCGTCTTGTGAGCGATCTTAAAGCGATCATCCTCGGCAGCGCCCTGCGCGGCGCCCATGCCGCGGATCTGCCAATAGTCCTCGGGCACAAACGCCATGCGCTCGCGCTCGCGCTCGACCACCAGGGCAAGCGTCGGCGTCTGCACGCGGCCGGCGGAGCGCACGTTGCCAAAGCCGCCAAACTTGGCAAGCGTCAGGTAGCGCGTGAGCACCGCACCCCAAATGAGGTCGATGTGCTGACGGCTCTCGCCAGCGTCGGCCAGGTTCTGGTCAAGCGAGACAAGGTTATCGAAGGCCTGCGTAATCTCGGCCTTGGTAAACGAAGAGTACTGGGCGCGGGCAACCGGCAAGTCCGGCGCAACCTCGCGCACTTTGTTGAGGGCGTCCGAACCGATCAGCTCGCCCTCGCGATCGAAGTCCGTGGCGATAATGACGCTGTCGGACTTCTTGGCAAGGTTCTTGAGCGAGCGAATGAGCTCCTTCTCGGCCGGTAGCTTAATAACGGGCGCCCAGGTGAGGTAAGGCAGGCTCTCGAGCTTCCAGCCCTTGATGGAAATGCCATCGGCAAGGAACGGCTTGCGCTTGGTGTCGTACGGCGGGCGGGCCAGGCCATCGGGCATATCGGCCGGCAGCATCTCGCCGTCCTCGGTCACCGAATACCAACCCAGCTTTTTATCGAACAGCACGCTGTCGCAAAAATCGGGCGCCAGGATGTGACCGGCAAGGCCGATCGTCACGCACTCCTCGCCCTTCCACTCAAAACGGTAGATGGCGGTGTTGTACACCTTGTCCTTTTTGGGCTTGCCCGTGGACAGCCGCTCGGCGATCTGACGCGCGGCGTCGTTTTTCTCGGCGATGATGAGCTTCAAAAGAGGCTCCTATCTCATGTCTCTGCGGCTGCGCCCGCCCGTATGGCGGCCGACTTACGCCCTTGCTTGCTCAATCTGCCCGATGAGCCAATCGCACCAGGCATCCATGCCCTCGCCCTTGCGCGCGCTCACGGCAAACCGCGGCGCTTGCGGATTGAGGTCATCGAGGGTCTTAGTATACCTATCCATGTCAAAATCGAAAGCCGGGGCCACGTCGACCTTGTTGAGCAACTGCGCGCCGGCGTGTTGGAAGATGCCCGGGTACTTGATGGGCTTGTCGTCGCCCTCGGGCACCGAGAGGATCATGATGGACAGGTTCTCACCCAGGTCAAAGTCGACTGGGCAGACCAGGTTACCCACGTTTTCGATAAAGATGACGTCGATGTTTTCCAGACCCACAGCTTGGTCGAACGCGTCAACGGCCTCCATGATCATGTTGCCCTCGAGGTGGCACAGGCCGCCCGTGTTGATTTGGATGGCAGGCATGCCGGCTTCCTTCATGGTAATGGCGTCGACATCCGAGGCGATATCGCCCTCGATGACGGCGCAACGCAGGCCCGCCTTGTCACGCAGGCGCTCGTTGGTGCCCAGAATCGTGGTGGTCTTGCCCGAGCCAGGGCTCGACAGTACATTGATCACATAGGTGTTTGTCTCATTAAAACGCTGACGCAGCTGATCTGCCAAGCGCTCGTTGCGCGACAGAATCGGCGACGCGATATCAATCGTTTTCTCGGCCATACTCGGCACTCCTTAACTTCTACCATTTATACCCCGTCCCCAGGTGGCTGGCGGGCTAATCGTCGGGGGTTTCGATTTCTATACTGGCGATGTCGAGCTCGCGGCCGTGCAGCAGGCGTACGTTGGCGCCTCCACAGTGGGGGCAGCGGCAATGGAAGCGGTCGTGCTCAAAGGCCTCGCCGCAGTCCAGGCACTCGCTTTGTGGATGGACCTCCTCCACGGCAAGCTCGCAGCCGCGCGTGAGCGGGTCCTCATCGCGAAACGTCTCCCACGCAAAGTCGAGTGCCTCGCGCACGACCTCGGTCATATCCCCGATACGAAGCGTTACCAAAACGGCGCGCGAGGCCCCCGCCCCACGCGCCGCGCGAATCACTGTATCGAGTATGCCGTTGACAATGCCAACCTCGTGCATACCGATTTACTCCTCGTCGTCCTCGTCGTCCGAGAACAGGTCCAGACGGCTCACAAACAAGCCCTCCTTGCCCTCGCGCGCGGTAATGACCACGCGAGCGATGGCGAGCGAAATCTCGTAGAGCGAGAGCAGGGCGCCATACATAAGGCCCAGCGTAACGGGCGAGCCGTCGGGCGTGATCACGGCCGAGCCCACGAGCAGGCCGACGTACACGTAGCGCCAAGCGCTGCGGAAAGCCGCATAGGACACGATGTGGAAGACGGACAGGTAGAAGATGATGAGCGGCAGCTCAAACGCCACACCAAAGCCGATCATAAAGAGCAGCTCCATGTTGATGTAGTCCTCCAGGTTGGGCCACGCCGTGGCGACGGCCGAAGTCTCGCCGATGAGCCACTCAAAGCCCGCAGGGATGATGATGAAGTAGCAGAAGATGGCACCCAGGAAGAACAGAACCGTCGAGGCGAGCACCGTGGGCACAACCCACTTGCGCTCGTTGGGGCGCAGTGCCGGCAGGAAAAATGCCAGGATCTGCCAGATAATCATGGGCGTGCACATGACCACGGCCATCTTGATGGCCAGCGAGAAGCGCAGGCCAAAGCCGCCGAGCGTGGTGGTGATGTAAAACTTACCGTCCGGCACAAAGGAGCGGATGGGGTCTTTCAGGATGTCGAGCACTACAGGCGTGGCGAAATACAGCACGATGGCTGCGGCAAATACCGACACGACCACGATGGTCAGGCGGCGACGGAGTTCTCCCAGGTGATCGAAAAGCGGCATTCGCGCAGGTCCGATAGGCATTACTCATCGCCTCCCTTCGGGGCGTCGGCGGCAGCGGCGTCGTCCTCGGCCTCGAGCTCGCGAGCGAGCTGGTCGACGACGGCTTTGCGCTTGCGGGGACGACGGGCGTAGAGGTCAGCCGTCGTGGGCTCTGCCGGGTCGGGCTCGGGCTCGGGCTCCGGCTCTACAGCGGAAGCGGACTCGGCGGCGGCATCGGTCGCAGGATCCTCGGCAGCGACCTCGCCCTCAGCAGCACCCTCGCTTGCGGCCTTCTCGGCGGCAAGGCGGGCACGGCGCTCGGCAAAGGTCTCCTTCTTTGCTGGCGCAGCCGTCTCGACGGCTTCCTCGTCCGCATCGGAATCGTCGTCGGTCGCAGCGGCCTTCTTGGGCTTGACCGGCGCCGACGCGGCCTCGCTCACCGGATCGATAATCTCGGACTGAACAACGGCCGTCATCTTTTCCTGCGTCTCGCGGAACTGACGGATGGCACGGCCGATCGTGCGGCCCATCTGCGGGAGCTTATCCGGGCCAAACAGCAAAAAGCCGAAGACCACGATGATCGCGAGCTCACCCTCTCCAATACCAAACACACATACCTCCAAGGCTCGATGTGAGTCGAGCCCGCACCGCGCCATTCGGCCGGAACTCGTCTATTCATTCGGTCAAGTATAGCGCCCGGACGCCAAAACGTCCGAGCGCATCACAAACATATGCCAAACGGCACGCCCTTTTGGGGGCCAAGATTATGCAGCGGTGATCGAAATCTCCTGGTCGACACCCAACAGCTGAACCACGCGCATCACCGGAGGCTGCACATTGGTGCAGCTAAAGCGCTTACCGTGGTCGACCGCGTGGTGCGCGGCGCCCACGAGCACGCCAATGCCCGTCGAATCGATGTAGCTCACCTGGGCAAAATCGAGCTCAACGGCCTCGGTGGGCTGCTCGAGCGCCAGGTCGATGGCATTGCGCAGGCTATCGGCGTTAGAGATATCGATCTCACCGGTCACCTTAATGGTGTAGAGCTCTGGCGTGGGGTTGGTGGAAATACCCAAATCCATGTATACGCTCCTTTACGTATCGAAAGTGCGGATAGTACTAGGCGCGGACTTGCGGGGCCCTACGCGTTAGGCGCGCTCGGCACGCGCAAGCTCGGCAGCGACGAGCTTGACAGCCAGCACCAGCACATCGAGCGCAGCCTCCAGGTCCTCGACCGTGGGATAGCTCGGCGCGATGCGGATGTTGGTGTCGCGCGGATCCTTGCCATAAGGCCAGGTGGCACCAGCCGGCGTGAGCTTGACGCCCAGGTCGGCACAAAGCGCGGCGACCTTCTGGGCCGAGCCCTCGGGGCCATCGAAACTCACAAAGTAGCCGCCATGGGGATGAGTCCAAGTGGCGCAACCCGTGTTACCCAAGCCCTCGGTGAGTTTACGCTCAACGGCCTCAAAGCGCGGGCGCAGGAACTCGGCATGCTTTTTCATGTGCTCCTTGACCGCCTCGATGGTGGGAAGGAAACGCACGTGACGCAGCTGGTTGAGCTTATCGGCGCTAATAAGACCGGCCTTCAGGCGCTTGGAGAACTCGGCGATGACCGCGGGGCTCGCACCGATAAAGCCGATGCCGGCGCCCGGGAAGGTGATCTTGGACGTCGAGGCAAAGGCCACCACGCGATCCTCGGTGCCCGCCGCGCGAGCGAGGTCAAAGATATTTGCGAGCTCGTCGGTCTCGTCGTACAGGTCGTGCACGCAGTAAGCGTTGTCCCAGAAGATGCGGAAATCGGGCGCGGCCGTGGGCATCTCGACCAAGCGGCGCACAGTGTCCTCGCTAAAGGTGATGCCCGTGGGGTTGGAATACTTGGGCACGCACCAGATACCCTTGATGGAATCGTCGGCGGCAACCAGGCGCTCGATCTCGTCCATGTCGGGGCCGTTGTCGGTCATCGCGACGGGGACGTTCTCGATGCCCAGATCGGCGGTGATGCCAAAGTGGCGATCGTAGCCGGGAACAGGGCACAGGAACTTGACCTTCTTGCCGTCGTGCGCTGCCTCGTAAGCCTCCCAAGGGTCGCTGCCGCACGAGCCGCAACGCCAGAACATACCGGCGATATCGTGCTCGATCAGCAGGCTCGATGAGCCCAGTACGAGCGTCTGCTCGGCAGGACAACCCAGGAACTCCCCCGCCAGCTTGCGTGCCGAGGGAATGCCCTCAAAGCAGCCGTAGTTGGAGCAGTCGACGTTGCCGTCATGCAGATCGGCATCGGCATTGAGGATATCGAGCATGGGTCGAGAGATGTCCACCTGGGAGGGCGACGGCTTGCCGCGGGCCATGTCGAGCGCCAGGCCCTTGGCCTTGACCTCGGCGACCTCGGCTTTGAGCGCCTCGATGGCGGCATCGAGTTCGGTGGTTTCCATCTTCTGGTAGATCGTCTGCATGGGGTGCGACCTTTCGCGAAGCGGTACGTTGCAGTTCGTCTAAGTATAGACCGCCATCGTCGCAACGTTATGAAGCCGTGATAGATTAAGTTCATCGCAATCAATTACGAATCGCCGCGCATGCCGGCGTGGGGCGCCCAAGGAGGCACTATGGAGTACGGATCGTTTCAGGCCGAGGAATTCGGCGACTTGCAGCGCCTGGTCGACGGACTGTTTTACGACCGCCACGCCATCGACCGCCTGGATCTGATCGTACAGGCCGAAATCTTGGACCTGGCGCCCGACCTCATGGAAATCGTGAACCTTTTGCCGCCCGGCTACTACGACCGCCAGTCACTTTGCGACCAGCTCAACTCCGCCTTGGCCGCCCACGGCTGGGGCGCCGTCTACGGAACGGTGGAATAAGCCTCGAGGCCGGCGATTTGGCCCGCTTCCCGACCTTGGCGAGGCTTGTTTTAGGGCTTGTGGCCAAAAAAGGGCAAATATGAGTACTGTTACCTTTTTAGTAGCAGCGATTCTTGGTCGAAATCGGCAAAACTCGACTTGAAACTGGTAGCGCGCAGAGATGTGGTGTAAGAGGCGGGG
>NZ_QRWO01000041.1:0-13132 GCF_003459655.1 Collinsella sp. AF19-1LB | reverse complement strand
AAGAGCAAACCACCCTTTTTAAGGGTGGTTCTGATCTGCGCGATCCCAGTCTTGGACTCCGCTGGACAGTTAGTTCAGATACGTATAATTCCAGACCGCAGTAGGCGCATCCGGCGCTCGTTTTGGGGAAGAAAGGGGCTCAAAACTAGGGTTCGGTAGCCATCTGGGCTCGATTTGCGTGCAATGAGTCGCCAAAGAACCCTCTCCGGGGACCATAGCGCAGCTTTATCAGCATAGAAAAATACGTATCTGAACTAACTGTCCAGCCGTCGCTGGAGAAAGGCGTTTTAGCTTTTCCGACTTCCCATCATCTTTCCAACTTTCCACTTAACTTAACACCTAAGGTGGAAAGCTGGAAAGAAAGCTGGAAAGTTAGGTGGAAAGCTGGAAAGCTGGGTAGAAAGCTGGAAAGTTAAGAAGAAAGCTGGAAAGTAAGCGGAAGACTGACATGCTAGCTCAGAGGCTGAGGGGTTAATAATTATGAAAACCATACCAAGCGAAACAAAAAGATATCAATCTGGCTGGTAAAACACCATCAATGAGCTGCGGGCTAACTAGCTGCGTAAATTAAACGTAAAGAAATGTCGCAAATTAATAGCAAATGCCCAGATGACGCCGTTGCTATTTTCAATTAACTGCTACGCGCGAACAGCAAAATGCTACTATCTAACATGCACGTAAGAAGGCAGATTAACGGTTAAGGCTAAGAAGTGGCAGGTATGTCGGAAGCAACTAGGACTCGCACGCATGCGCCCGAGGTTAGGCAGCGCGCCGTCGAGATCCTCCAAGAGGGGGTCGGTCATCGCGCCCTCGCCGCGGAGCTTGGCATTCCCCAGGCCACGGCTCGTCAGTGGGCCCGCGCGTACGCCGTGGGCGGTGCCGACGCCGTTCTCAATGCCGGTTCGCATCATCACACCTATTCGTACGACGTAAAGCTCGCTGTGGTTAAGGACCGTCTGGAAAACGGCTTGACGGTTCGCGAGGCCATGATCAAGCACAAGATTCCCAGCGAGTCTTCGGTCAAGGCTTGGTGCCGTCAGTACCGCGAGAGCGGTGAGTCCGCACTGGTCGATAAGCCGCGCGGTCGCAAGCCGCGCGTTAAAAAGATGGAATAGCAAACGGGATGGTGCGCCCACGAGGCGCATTTTTCTTGCCGCGCCAACTTTTCGGACCGCCGCGAGCCTATTGGGACATCCTCCAAAGTGGCCAGTAAGCCGCACGCGGTGGCCCGCGCGCCCGTCGCTGTGGTAAGGAAACGTCGCCCTCTGCTCCAAAGCGGACGTGCCCTTACCCCGTACGCCTAAAACTCCCCAGTTGACCGAAAACCCGCCGCTGCTACTCCTTAATTGAGCTATAACGTTAAACAGTTGCAGCGTTTTGGCATGGGGGAGTGATGGTATGACGCTACTGTATTTCCTTACCCTGTTTCCGCTGGTACCGGCGCTGGGCATGCTGCTTGCGCGCGGTGACCGAGCCCGTGACGCGGTAGGGCTTGTAGGCTCTGGCATCATTATGGCGGTGACAGTTGTAGTCGCCGTCATGTTTTTTGGCACGGGCCCGCAGAGCTTTGAGGTTGCTCCCGGCACCTCGCACGTGCTCTCCATCATCAGCTCCGCCATCGATGTCATCCTGTGTGCCGTCATCCTGTACAACGCGTACAAATATAGGAACGCGCTCACCACGGTGCTCGGCATAGTCCAGCTGGTGGGCTCGCTCGTCTTTGCAGCCATGACGCTGCCCGCGGCCGAAGCCGTCACGGCGACGCCGCTCTACCTAGACTACATGAGTGTGATCATGGTCCTTGCCGTCGGCATCGTCGGTAGCCTTATCTGCGTGTATGCCCTGGGCTACATGAAGGACTTCCAGGCCCACGACGAGCACGAGGCCGCGCTGCGCGGGCAGACCGCACCCGACCGACGCCCGCAGTTCCTGGCGCTCATGTTCCTGTTCCTCTCGGCCATGTTCGTCATCGTGACGAGCGACAACCTGGAGTGGCTGTTCTGCGGTTGGGAAATCACCACCGTGTGCTCGTTCCTTATGATTGGCTACACGCGCACGCCCGAGGCCATCAAAAACGCCTTCACTCAGATCATCCTCAACATGCTGGGCGGCATCGCGTTTTTGGCGGGCCTTATGTTCTTGCACCTTAGCGGCATGCCGCTGACCATCTCGGGCATGATCGAGCTTGCCGGCGCCGGTACCGCGCAGTCCGCGCTGCTGGTGATGCCGGTCGTTCTGCTGTCGCTCGCCGCACTCACCAAGGCCGCGCAGATGCCGTTCCATACCTGGTTGCTCGGTGCTATGGTTGCCCCCACTCCTACGAGCGCCCTACTGCACTCGTCCACCATGGTCAAGGCCGGCGTGTTCCTGATGGTCAAGCTGAGCCCGCTCTATGCCATCTATCCCGTGACCGGCTTCATGGTCACGAGTGTGGGTGCCATCACGTTTTTGCTCGCCGCCCTCATGGCCATCTCGCAGAGCAACGCCAAGCGCGTGCTCGCGTACTCCACCATCTCCAACTTGGGCCTTATCAGCGCCTGCTTGGGTGTCGGCGCGCCCGAGGCCGTATGGGCCGCCATCTTCCTAATCCTGTTCCACACCGTGGCCAAGTCGCTGCTATTCCTGTGCGTGGGCACCGCCGAGCATCATATCGGCAGCCGCAATATTGAGGACATGGACGGTATGTTTAGCCGCATGCCGCACCTGACGCGCCTGATGATGCTGGGCATCATGGGCATGTTTGTGGCGCCGTTTGGCATGCTCGTGTCCAAGTGGGGCGCCCTGGTGGCGTTCGCACAGACCGGCAACGTGCTCATGATCATGGTGCTTGCCTTTGGCTCGGCCGCGACGTTCTTCTTCTGGGGCAAGTGGCTTGCCAAGCTTTCGGGCGTCGACCCCACGGCTCAAAACGTTGAAGTCAATGTCCATAAGACCGAATGGATGGCGCTCAACACCATCGCCGCGCTGCTGATTCTGTGCTGCGTGGCGTTCCCGGTTATCTCGAGCGGTCTGGTGTCGCCTTACCTGGCCATGGTGTTTGGCCGCGTGCCGTACGTTATTGGCAAGGACTCCATGTATCTGATGGTGGTTATCGTGGCGTTTATCGCCGTGGTGCTGCTGACTTCATTCCGCGTGAGCAACAAACCGCACGTAAACGTATATCTTTCGGGCGTGGGAACCGACAAATATCGCCATTTCCGCGGCTCGATGGGACGCGAGGTGAAGGCCGAAAAGCGCAATTGGTACTCGGAGGACGCCCTTGGCGAGAAGCGTATTGGCCCCGCGGGCAGCGTCGTGTGCTGCGGCATTATCTTGTTTGCGCTGCTGTGTTGCGCGTGGATTGGGCCCGAGCGGCTTGCCATGAGCGCGCCCTCGGTGCTGCGCGGCAAGTATTTTGAAGGTTCGGGCGTCGTGGGCATATTTATTGGCACCGTGGCGTTTGCCTTGCTGGCGCCTTTGGTTGGTGGCCTGATCGACGGCGTTGACCGCAAACTTTCGGCCCGCATGCAGGGCCGCGTGGGCCCGCGCCTGCTGCAGCCCTTCTACGATGTTGCCAAGCTGCTGCGCAAGGCCCCCGCCAGCGTAAACACCATGGACGATACCTATATGGCGTGCGCGCTCATCTTTACCGTGGTGGGCGGCGGTATCTTTGTGTCGGGTTCCAACACGCTGCTGTGCGCTTTTATGGTGACGCTCGCCGCGATCTTTGTGGTGTTGGCGTCCGCCTCGACGCAAAGCCCGTTTGCCCAGGTTGGCGCTGACCGCGAGCTGTTGCAGGTTATGAGTTACGAGCCCGCCGTTTTGCTGATGAGTGTGGGTCTGTACCTTGCCACCGATAGCTTCGATTCCATCGCCGTGACGGGGCAGTCGGTCCCCATCATCGTGTACAGCGCGCCCATTTTCCTCGCGCTGCTCGCGGTGCTTACCATCAAGCTGCGCAAGTCGCCGTTCGATCTTTCGTACTCGCATCACGCGCATCAGGAGATTGTCCAGGGCGTCGCCACCGAGATGAGCGGCGGCACGCTGGCCAAGATGACCCTTATGCACTGGTGCGAGACCGTGCTGTTTTTGATGTGGGTGGGCATGTTCTTTGTTTGGGACAACCCCGTGAGCTGGCTGGTCGCCCTGATCGTCATGGCCGCGACGTACTTTGTCGAGGTCCTGATCGACAACACCTTTGCCCGCAGCACCTGGCGCAGCTGCTTTAAGCTCGGCTGGGGCGTGGCGCTGGTGTTTGGCCTGCTCAACCTTATGCCCATTCTCGTCGACGTGTTTATTTAGGAGGCGGCATCCATGGATCATAAAATGTCGCGCTCGCCGTGGGTTATTCATTACGACGGCTCGAGCTGCAACGGATGCGATATCGAGGTGCTGGCCTCGCTCACGCCGCTGTTCGATGCGGAGCGCTTTGGCGTGGTCAATACCGGCAACCCCAAGCATGCGGACATCTTTTTGGTGACGGGCTCGGTCAACGCTCAGAACTTGCCTGTCGTGCGCCAGATTTACAACCAGATGCTCGAGCCCAAGTGCGTGGTGGCCTGCGGCATCTGCGCGTGCTCGGGCGGCGTGTTCCGCGATGCCTACAACGTGATCGGCGGCGTGGACCGCGCGATTCCCGTGGACGTGTACGCGCCCGGATGCGCCATTCGCCCCGAGACCGTGATCGATGCCATCGTGGAGGCGTGCGGCATCCTGGACCAGAAGGAGTCCGTGATGCGCGCCGGCGGCGATCCGCTTACCGTGGGCGGTGCCGCTACCTGGGACGGTGGCGTTGAGCTGGGCGAGGACGGGTTTGTGGCTGCGGGGGCCGGGACTGACGGTGCCGGTGACGCGCCTGCCGGGAAGCCCGCCGCACCCGCTGCTGGCGACGCACCTGCTGAGACGCCCGTCGCTGCAAAGGAGGCCGAGTAATGCAAAAGGCTATCTATACCACCGTTGGGCTCGACGAGCTTCTGTCGCATGTCCAGGCGCTCAAGGGCGCCGGTGCCCGCTTTGTGCAGATGCACGCCGAGCGCTGTGTGGACGACGGATCGTATCGCCTGGTCTATACGTTTATCAACGTTCGTGCTGCTCAGGAGCATATTGCGCAGGACGGCAGCTATGCGATCGAGAACCTGGTGGTTGAGGGAATTGATCGGTACCAGGAGATTCCGTCCATCAGCTCGTACTATCCGGCGGTATTCCCGTTTGAAAACGAAGCGCACGACCTATTCGGTCTTGCCATCACCGATATGCAGATCGACTTTAAGGGCTTTTTCTACCAGGTCTCGACCGCTGAACCCATGAGCGTTATCACGCCCGAGGTGAAGGCCGCGCGCGAGAAGGCCATGAAGGTCCGCGCGGCCGCCGAGGCCAAGGCGCGCAAGGCCGCGGCCGAAAAGGCCGCCGCTGCTGCGGCTGCTGCAGGGGAGGGTGCTGCGAGCGCTGCTGCCGCCCAGCCCGCAGCGGCTGCCGGCTCCGATGCTCAGCATGACGAGGCTGCCGCCAAGGCCGCGCTCAAGGCTGCCGAGATGGAGGCAAAGCTCGCCGCCATGGATCCCGAGAAAGCGGCCAAGGTCCGCGCGGCGCTTGCCGCCAAGGCCGTCCGCGACAAGCAGAAAAAGGAGGCGTAAGGTCCATGGCTCATCGCTCCGTAATTCCGTTTGGCCCGCAGCACCCGGTGCTGCCCGAGCCGCTTCATCTGGACCTGGTAATCGAGGACGACCGCGTCATCGAGGCAATTCCGCAGATCGGCTTTGTGCACCGCGGACTCGAGAAGCTCACCGAAAAGCGCGACATGCATCAGTTTGGCTACATCGCCGAGCGCATCTGCGGCATTTGCGCCGTGGGCCACAGCTGCGGCTATGCCAGCGCCTGCGAACGCATGCTTGACATCGAGGTGCCCGGCCGCGTGCAGTATATCCGCACCATTCTGCACGAGCTCTCGCGTATTCACTCGCATTTGCTGTGGCTGGGCCTGCTCGCCGATGCCTTTGGCTTTGAGGCGCTGTTCTATCGTTCGTGGACGCTGCGCGAGCAGATTCTCAAGATCTTTGAGAGCACGTGCGGCGGTCGCGTGATCCTGTCGATTAACGAGATCGGCGGCCTTAAGCACGATATCGAGGATTCCGAGCTGGCGGGCATTGTCCAGACGCTCGATGCCATGCGTCCCGACTACGAGGCCCTGGTACATACGTTTTTGGACGATGACAGCTGTGGTGAGCGCCTACATGGCGTGGGCGTGATCAGCAAGAAGGACGCGCTGGAGCTTTCGATGGTCGGCCCGTTCGGTCGCGCTTCGGGCGTGGATTACGACGTGCGCATGTTTGGCGACGGTGCCTATGCGGACTTGGCTGCGTTTGAGCCCATCGTGGCGACCGACGGCGACTGCTATGCCCGCTGCCAGGTGCGTTGTGCCGAGGTCACGCAGGCTATGGACATCATCAAGGAGCTTGTGGGCAAGATTCCGCACGACGGCATTGGCGGGCGCACCAAGCTTACGCCGGCCGACGGCGCGCGCGGCGAGGTTGTGATTGAGCAGCCGCGTGGCGAGGCGTACTACTATGTGCGTGGCAACGGCACCAAGAACCTGGACCGTTTTCGCGTGCGAACGCCGACGTCGCAAAACCTGGCGGGTCTGACGCATGCGCTGCAGGGCGTGCTCCTTGCCAACGTGCCAATGATTATCCTGACCATCGACCCCTGCATTAGCTGCACGGAAAGGTAGGCGCGGCATGAGTTTGCTGACATTTGCCAAGACGGCCTTGGGCTCTATGGTCAAGCAGCCGGTCACGGTGTGCTATCCGCAGGAGGAGCTGACGGCGCCCGAGCGCTTGCGCGGGCACATCGTCAACGACATGGACGTGTGCATCTGCTGCGGCATGTGCGCGCGTCGCTGCCCGGCGGGCGCGCTCGCGGTCGATCGCAAGGGCGGTACCTGGTCGATTGACCCGTACGCCTGCGTGGTGTGCGGCGAGTGCATCGAAAGCTGCCCCAAGCACTGCCTGACTATGGACACCGCGCGCACTCCAGTCGCGGCGGATAAGACTCCCACGGTAGAAACCAAGCCGGAGTAGCGCTGGAATGGGGCTGGTATAGCGCTGGAATAGGGGCCGGCGGGGGAAAAATGCCCCGCCGGCCCCGCGCGTGAACGCGCGGGTGGGCCGCCACGCGACCCGTCCAGCCCGAAAATGACCCGCCTGCCACGAAATGGGCCCATCTACTACGTTTAAGCCGCTACCCTCAACCATGGCGAAAAATGCAAAAGCAAAACTGCAGGTAGAACGTCTGCGATTTTGCATGAAAAGCGGGTATGGTCGGGGGCATCGAGTCAAACGTAGTAGATGGACCGATTTCGTGGCGGGCGCTGTCAGCCGATCTCCGCGGGCGGAAGAAAACGGATCATTTTTGTCCCGCGAGGCCTGGGATGGTATCCGTGCGGGACTATCCGAACAAAACTATGTCGGTTTACTACGACGAATTCGACATTCCCGACCATGACTGCATTTTTCTAAATAATGCAAGCGTTCTACCTGCGGTTTTGTAAGCGCGCAATTTGCCGTGGTCGAAGGCGGGCGATTCATCGTAGTAATCCGGCATAGTTTTGAAATGGCATTAAATCGGTTACAGCCATTTTGCTGTGCCGGGGCGGTTGACCGTTGGGTAATTACCCTCGCAGGTAGGCGATGGCGATCTGCGTGCGGTTGCGCAGGCCCATCTTTGCAAGGATCGAGCTGATGTGGTTGCGCACCGTGCCTTCGCCCATATAGGCGGTGGCGGCGATTTCCTTGTTATCGAGACCGCGGGCGATGAGCTCGGCGACTTCGAACTCGCGGTCGGTCAGGCTGGCAAAGGCTGCGGGCCGGCGGGGCGTGCCCGTCTTGTCGCCCATCCCGTCAAAGTCAACATCTTCGATCGCCTTGCCCTCGAGCACACGTTTACCTTCCATGACCTGCGCCAACGCCGGCGGAATAGCGGCGACATCGGTCTTGATCAGGTAGCCGCGGGCGCCCAGTTTGAGTGCCGACACAATGTACTCGTCATCCGAAAACGTTGTCAGAAACACCACGCGTGCTGCAGGATCGCGCTCGAGGATCTCGCGCGCCGCCGATAGGCCGTCGCGCCCCGGCATCTGAATGTCGAGCAGCGCGATATCGGGTGCGAGTTCGGCGTAGAGTGCCACCGCGTCGTTGCCGTCGGCTCCGGTGCCCACCACCTCGATCTGCGGCTGGGCGCCCAGGATAATCTTGAGCGAATCGACCACTAGGCGGTCGTCGTCGACAACGATGAGCCTCATCGGCCATCATCTCCTTGCTGTTTGGGAACGGTGGCAAACACGCGCCAGCCGCCGGCGCCGGCACGCGGGCCGGCGGTGAAGGTGCCGCCAAGCGCCTCGATGCGCTCGCGCATAGAGGCAAGCCCCATGCCCTCCGCGGCGCCGTGGCCGCTTGCTTGAACCCCGCCCGCGCCATCGTCGGTAACGATGAGCTGGTAAAACGACGGATGCTCCATGCAACGTACAGTGACAGCATGGGCGCAAGCGTGGCGCATGGTGTTGGAGAGCGCCTCGCGCAGGACCGCCGCAAAGCAGTTCGCGACGTTTGCGGGCGCATGTTCGGTCATAACTTCAAGCTCAATCCGCGGACCGCCGTCCGAGCGCGCGCCTTCAACGATGCGTTCGAGCTGCACGGAAAGGTCGACGGCGTTGTCGTTGAGCGCGTGGACGCTGGCGCGCACGAGCTGGAGCGCCTCGTCAACGGTGTATTTGACGTCGGCGAAATCGGCGGCAACGCCGGGCTCGTTGGCATGGACCACGCGCAGGGCTTCGGTTTGAAGCGAAGCGCGCGTGAGCTGGTGGCCCACGTTATCGTGGATCTCGCGCGCGATGCGGGCGCGTTCGGCGAGCGTCGCGAGCTCGACTTCGTAGTCCTGGCGGTCGGCGAGGTCGCGGTTGCGTGCCTCGAGTGCCAGGGCGCGTTCTTGCAGCTTGTCGCGGGTGCGACGCATGCGTTCCTGTTCGCGCTCCAGCTGCGCGGTGCGCAGCGACAGCAACGTGGCGGCGACCGAAAGGATGGCGGTTAGCAACAGCGTTCGGGTGGTGAGCGCGCCGCAGCGAAGGTCCGTGGCAAGTGCGCAGGCAAACACGGAGCCAATTGCCAGCGCGGGCCAGATGCGTTCACGGCGCACGCGTCGCGCGATGTCATAGAGGGCGAGAGGTGCGAACGGCACAAACGGCGGCACGAAGACAGCCGCGATGACGTAGGCGTAGCTGCCGGCCTCGCTGGCGCGACGGGCGCGTTCTCCCTGCGCGACCTCGGCCAGCGCGGCGATGACAACGCCAAGGCAAAACGCCGCGACCAGGCGAGCATCCACAGCAAGGCCCGTGGCGGCTGCGATGCAGCACGCCAGCACGATCGATTTGTCGAATAGCCTGTTCATACGGGTATTGTACGCGATGCCGCGCACGGGGGAGGCGCCACTCAAAGCAACCGTGACATTCCTCCCACGCGGCGGGGCGGTCGCGTCAGCAGGCTACGCGACCGCCCCGCACTCGTGACAAAGCTCACTGGTGCGCGCCGTCAGCTCCTGCGATGATGCAATCGTACCGGGCCGCAAGCAACAGAAGGGCCGCCTCATGACAGACATCGTCCACGTCGAAAACCTCGTTAAGCGCTACGACGACCTTATTGCGCTCGACCACTTTAACCTGAGTATCGCCCCCGGCGAGATCTTTGGCCTGCTGGGCCCCAACGGCTCGGGCAAGACCACGTCCATCAACTGCATCCTGCAGCTGCTCGCCTACGACAAAGGCACCATCGAGCTGTTCGGCGAGCGCATGACGCCCGCCCGCTACGACCTCAAGCGCCGCATCGGTGTGGTGCCGCAGCAGGTGGCGGTGTTCGACGAGCTCACCGTGCGCGAGAACATCGACTATTTCTGCAGTCTCTACGTCAACGACCGCAAGCGCCGCCGCGCGCTGGTGGACGAGGCGATCGACTTTGTCGGCCTGGGCGACTTTACCAAGTTCCGCCCCGGTAAGCTCTCGGGCGGCCTGGCGCGCCGGCTCAACATTGCCTGCGGCATCGCGCACAAGCCCGAGCTCATCTTCTTCGACGAGCCCACGGTGGCGGTCGACCCCCAGAGCCGCAACGCCATCCTGGAGGGCATTTGCCGCCTGCGCGACGAGGGTGCCACGGTGGTGTATACCAGCCATTACATGGAGGAAATCGAGCAAATCTGCAGCCGCATCATGATCATGGACGGTGGGCGCGTGCTGGCGCAGGGCACTAACGACGAGCTCAAGCGCATGATTCAGATGGGCGAGAAGATTGTAATCGAGGTCGGCGAGGTTCCGAGTGCGGCGCTCGGTGCCGTCGCAAGCCTGCCGCACGTTCTGGACCTTTCGGCAACGGCGGGACAGCTCACGTTTTCGTGCGAAGCGAGCCCGCACAACCTGACGGACATTCTCGATGCGCTGCGCTCGCATGACGTGCCGCTCGGCCGCATCTATTCCGAACCGCCGACCCTCAACGACGTGTTCCTCGAGATCACCGGCCGCGAGCTGCGCGACTAGGGGGCGGCCATGTTCAACACCATCATCACCACGGTCAAGACGCTGCTGCGCCGGCCGAGCACGTGGGTCTGGGGCGCTCTCTTTCCTATCGCGCTTTCCACGATGTTCATGTTTATGTTTGCGAACCTCAGCTCCGACGGCACGGTCGACCCGGTGCCGGTTGCCGTCGTGGCGGACGAGGCCTGGGATGCCTCGACCTTTAAGGATGTGGCGGCTTCGCTTGCCAAGGCAGGCGACGACCAGCTGCTCGATGTGAGCGAGTACGAAGACTTGGCTGCCGCGAACCGTGCGCTCAAGGCCGGCGAAGTCGCGGGCGTCTACACGGTCGATGCCGCGGGCGCGCCCAAGCTTACGTTGCTTTCGAGCTACGATAGCTCGCGCGCCAGTACGGCGCTCACCGACCGCAGCATCCTGGAGACGGTGGCGAGCTCGTATACGCAAAATGCCGAGCTCATGCGCCAGATTGCCCAAGACAACCCGGCGGCGCTCGCCGACCCGGAGGCGGTTGCGCGCGCCCTGTCGCTCGAGGGCGGAACCCGCCGCGTGAGCCTGACGCGCACCACGCCCGACGGCACGACCATTTACTACTACGCGCTCTTTGGTCTGGTCGCGATGATGTCTGCCGAGTTTGCCGCTTTGAGCGTCGTCGATTTGCAGCCCAATCTGTCGGGCCTTGGTGCGCGCCGCTGCGTGGGCGGCCTTTCCAAGACAGCGTCGCTGGCCGGCATCTTTGTCGGCTCGTGGCTGGTCTCATTTGCCTCGATGGCGGTCGCGATTGGCTACGTGCGCCTAGTCGTTGGCGTCGACTTTGGCGGGCGCGAGGGGCTGTGTCTGGTGGGCGGTGCTGCATCCGCGCTTGCCGCCACGGGCCTGGGGCTCTTTGTGGGCACGCTTCCCGTTAAGGGCGGCAAGGCGTCCAAGTCCGGTATCCTCACGGGCTTCGCTACCACGTGCGCCCTGTTCGCCGGACTCTACGGCGAGCCGGCGATGGCGCTTGCCGACGATGTCGCCCGCGCCTGCCCGGCCGAGTGCTGGCTCAACCCCGTCAAGCTCATCTGCGACATGTTCAACCGCCTGTATTTCTTTGAGGATCTGGGGCCCTTCGCCGTCCGCGCCGGCGCGCTCGTCCTGATGACCCTGGTGTTTGTCGTCGCCGCTACGCTGATCTTTGGAAGGAGCCGCTATGAGCACCTTTAAGACCGCGCTTCGCATGGCGCTCGCGCACCCGTTATACCTGCTCATCTATACGGTGTTCATCTCGCTCATGGGCGTATTCATCGCGGCCTCGGTGAGCTGGAACTCGTCGCAGCTTACCGAGTACAAGCCCTACGACACCAATGTGATCGTGGTCGACCGCGACAATAGCGACCTTTCGCGGGCGCTTACCAAGCACCTAGGCTCACGCTTTGACCTGGTCACGGGCGTTGGTGACGACATGTACGACCTTGCGGATGCGCTCGCCAAGAGTAACAGCGCCAAGGGCAGCGCCGATTGCGTGTTCTTTATCCCGGAGGGGTTTGAGGACGATCTTGTTGCAGCCGCGCGTGCGGGGGAAGACCTGCCCAAGCTCGATGTGACGTACGGCTCCGGCACCATGGCGGCAGCGCTTTCGTCTGCCGAGGCCTCGCGGTGGGTCTCGCTCGCGGGTACTGCGGCGGCACTTGAGCCAGCTGCTTCCGACGGCGATGTCGCCAAGGCCGCCGAGCATGCTGCCGCAAAGCGTGCGGAGGTCCAGATCGAGCAGGTCAAGGTTGACTCGACTGCCGCCGCTACACTCGAGTCGTACTTCAACTTTGGCGCGTATGCGATCATCTCGTCGGTCATCGTGTCGGTGGGGCTGGTGTTCTCGGGCATGAACGAGCCCGAGCGCGTGCGCCGCATGGAGGCCGGTCCGCTCTCCGAGCGCCAGCGTTCGCTTGCCGTGTTCGCGGCCGCCGCCGTGCTCACTGTCTGTATCTGGTTTGTGTCGAGCATGATGGGCGTCGTGGGCTTTGCCGGCGCGGTCGCCGAGGTCGGCGTGGGCCGTGTGTGCCTGGCGCTGGCGGCAACGTTTGCCCTGGCGTGCACGCCGCTGGCCGTTGGCTTTGCCCTTTCGAGCCTGGGCGCGCGCGAAGAGCTGCTCAACGGTGTGGGCAACCTGCTTGGCTTGCTCATGACGTTTTTGGGCGGCGCCTGGATGCCGCTTTCGATGATGGGCTCGGCCGTGCAGACGGTGGCGCACTTTGTGCCGACGTTTTGGGTGAACGACGCGATCGGCAAGGCGCTTGCCTCTGATTTGACGTCTACCGTGCTGGGCGACATCGCCTGCGACCTGGGCGTCACCGTGCTCTTCGCCGCCGCCATCGCCGCCGTAGGCCTAGCCCTCGCGCACAACAAATCCCACGCCTAGCCACCTAGTCATTGGGGACGTTCTTAAACGACTGGTCGCTGGGGACAGTCTTTGCCGATTCGCCGGCTCGCCGGCCGGGCTGGCAAGGACTGTCCCAATATGTCGGCACTTGGGGACGTTCCTTTCCTGCCGGCACTCATTGGGGACAGACTTAAATTGAACTGCATCCCATTTCTTGGACTTTGAAATTA
>NZ_QRWO01000040.1:0-14408 GCF_003459655.1 Collinsella sp. AF19-1LB | reverse complement strand
TGAGGCTGTTGCAATGAAAATGACAATCAAGGAAATGAACTTCCATTTCGGCATACGGTCGATTTTTTGGGGTATTCGGTCGGCATTTCGTTATAATCATCTCGGTTTTATTTCTTATGGTTTATCTATCAGCGCAAGACGATGTCAGATGGAGGTCTGAATGTACAAGCGCACTAAGATTGTATGCACCATGGGTCCCGCCTGCGATAGCGACGAGACCATCCGCGAGATGATCAAGGCGGGCATGAACGTCGCCCGTTTTAACTTCTCGCACGGCTCCTACGACGAGCACCACGGTCGCATCGAGCGCGTCCGCCGTATTTCCAAGGAGCTCGGTCTGCCTGTCGGCATCCTGCTCGACACCAAGGGCCCCGAGGTCCGCACCGGCCTTCTGGTCGACGGCAAGAAGGTTGCCGTCAAGACCGGCGACAAGATCGTCGTCACCGCTCAGCCCACGTCCGAGGATTTCCACGGCACCTCTGAGCACATCTCCCTCGACTACCTGGCTCTGCCCTCCGAGGTCGAGAAGGGCTCCCTTATCCTGATCGATGACGGCCTGGTTGCCCTCGAGGTCGAGTCCGTCAGCGGCCAGGACATGACCTGCGTCGTTAAGAACGACGGCCTGATCGGCGAGCGCAAGGGCGTCAACATGCCCAACGTCAACATCTCGCTGCCCGCCATCACCGAGCGCGATCGTCAGGACATCCTCTTTGGCCTGACCGAGAACATCGATTACATCGCCGCTTCCTTCATCCGTGACGGCGAGTCCGTCCGCGGCATCCGCAAGCTTTGCCGCGAGAACGGTGGCGAGCACGTGACGATCTTCCCGAAGATCGAGTGTGCCCTGGGCGTCGAGAACTTCGACGAGATCCTCGAGGCTTCCGACGGCATCATGGTCGCCCGTGGCGACCTGGGCATCGAGATCAAGCCCGAGCTTGTTCCGCACATCCAGAAGGAGATCATCGCCAAGTGCAACGCGGCCTACAAGCCCGTTATCACCGCTACGCAGATGCTCGACTCCATGCAGCAGAACCCGCGCCCGACGCGCGCCGAGGTTGCCGACGTTGCTAACGCCATCTACGACGGCACCGACGCCGTCATGCTGTCCGGCGAGTCCGCTGCCGGTAAGTACCCGGTTGAGGCCGTCAAGATGCAGGCCAGCATCGCTCTCGAGACCGAGAAGTACCTCCCGGCCCACGCTCCGCTCGAGGTTCCGGCTGACGCTCACGGCACCCGCGTCGTCAACAACGTTGTGGGTATGTCCGCTGTGAACATGGCCACCACCGTTGGCGCCAAGTGCATCACCGTGCCGACGACCACCGGTCGTACCGCTCGCTTGATCTCGCACTTCCGTCCCAACATGCCGATCTGCGCGTTCTCCCGCCACGAGTGGGCCGTCCAGCAGATGATCATGTACTGGGGCGTTATCCCGCATCAGGCCGAGATTACCCAGGGCACCGTCAACGGCACGATCGTCAAGGCGATCGAGACCGCTAAGGAGCTCGGCTACGTCGAGGCCGGCGATCTGACCGTCGCCACCGCCGGCGATCCCCGCATGAGCGTCCAGCTCGAGGACAAGGTCTCCTCGACCAACGTCGCTTACGTCGCTCAGGTCCGCTAAATCGTACTTGCAAGCATGTTTGCATTGCAAAGGGCCTGGAAGGCTTCGCCTTCCGGGCCCTTTTTCTGTGTCAATGCCGGCACACGGCAAAACACGCACCCATTTCTTTACCAAAAGCGCGAAATCCACCTTTCGAGGCCCAAAAATAAAGTCCCAAGTGCTAAAAGTGTTCGCCCGATGGCGAAACCACACCTTACCTGACGCTGCTAAATCGTTTTAGCAAGAGCCAGATCGACCGCGTTTTCGGAAGTATGCGGCAAATTCTGAGACCTCCGAGCACACCCCGTTTTTTCGCAACAAAATGCCTGATAAACTGGCATCAAAAGCCAGGTCTGCTCACAGGGTTCAGATTTTGCCGCATACTTCCGAATTGACGCTGGCATCGCACGGTCCAAAAGCACATTTCGACCAGGAGGATATCATGGACCTGACGCTATGCGGTCAATCCGCTTTTTACTATCACCGTATCCCGCCGCAGGTATTAGGGCTTTACCCCGCCATTAGCCTTGGCAATATGGATCGCAGATGTTGCGGCCTCGGAAGTCATGCAGTTGTAAAAGACCTGCTTCATGCACCGCTTCACAGGCTTGTATTCACTCGAGCACAATCCGGGTCGCGAAGCCTGTTTAAATCGCACCTCCTGACCCAAGAGCCGCCTCCCGGGTCGTTTAGGCAAACTGAACATGGATTTGATGTCACGTCGCCCGAGTTTACGCTGCTCAGCCTTGCTACGCAGGTCTCACGCAACCAGTTACTCATGGCTTGCCACGAGATGTGCGGCTCCTTTGCAGTGTTTAAGCCCTGCGAGCGAACGCAACAACAACTCGATGAAGCCATTTCGCTTAAGCTCATTCCACCCAACTGCGGTTGGGAGCGTGTTGTCGACACCAAGGGCAATGACACCAATTTGTGGAAGCGCCCGCCGCTCCTCAGCGCGGCGGATATCGCCGCGTTCGCCAAGCAGGCTGCAGGCCTGCGCGGCGTTAAACAACTGCGCTGGGCGGCCGAGCACATGACGGGGCAGACCGCCTCGCCCTTCGAAGTACAGACCTCCATACTTGTCTCGCTCCCCCGCAACGAGGGCGGCATGGGTATCAACATCGCAAACAACGTGCGCATCCCACTCAGCGACGCCGCGCGCTCACTGTATGACAAAACCTGCTGCTACGCCGATATCCTCATCGAGAGCAACACCGACAGCATGGGCGTCATCCTGGAATGCCAAGGCCGCTCCGCCCACGATGGCGAAGCCGCAAGTCTCTCCGATGCCGAGCGCACCACCGCCCTCACAAGCATGGGCTATGACGTTATCCAGATAACCTATGAGCAAATCAAAGACACGAAGAGCTTTAACAACATCGCCGAACTCATCCATAAAAAGGCAGGGCTCCCCTACATCCCAAAGACCGATCAGGAACGCACCACCGAAGATGCCCTGCGGCGGGAGCTATTGGTCGATTGGGATGAGCTGTTCGCCGTCAAGCCGGCCGGCTAGCAGCTAGCGATCAGGGGGACTGCGGGAACGTCAGAAGAGGCAACGCGAGTCGCAAAGCCCACCTCGGTCAGCTCGATGACCTCGGAAAACGTTGCATCGAAAAACTCCTCAGTTAGCAGGCGATACGGCGGATGATCGGGCTCGCCGGGGTTTTCGCGTACAATCTCGTGCATGACGCCGATGGTCTTGAGCACATACTCCTTATGGATGGGATACTGCCCAAAACGCGTCGCAGCGGTATACAGGCGATCGGTCGCACGCGGGATGGAAACAATGCCCAGCGTCTTGCCAAACCAGTCAAAGTCGCCTTGCTTTTTAATGCGGAACTCCTCGCACGGCTTGCCGCCGTGTGCTTCCAGATACTGGTTCACACGCGTGTTCCATACCGTGTCGGCCACCAGATGCGACCAGACGCCCAGCGTTAAATCGAGCAGTGACTGCGCCACATCTTCGGACGCAAGCGAGAACTCACAGGCGCTGGGACCGGCAACCGGCTCGGCATCCTTGTAGCGCTGGGGATAATGCACCCGATTGAGTCGCTCGCGCTCCTCGGCGATCGAGGTCGCGGCAGCCGGCGTACCAACAGGCGCCCCTTTGAGCAGCGGCGCCACATAGGTATCCCAGAACTCGTGCTCGCGCGGCTTAGGGATAGGCTCGGGCTTTGCAAAGTGCGTAATGCGGTACGGGATGGGATCGGCGATGCCAGGGACCATATAGCCCACGAAGATATCCGGAACCACGCAGCCAAACAAAAAGGCATTGCGGTCGCGCACGCTATTGGCAAGCGCACCGGTGCGCTCCAGCAAACGCTCCGTCTGAGCGATATGAATGTTCCAGCTTGGCATAGCCACCCCCATAAAAACCTGGATAACTATACCATCACGGCAAAGCCGCGCGGGCGGCTACGCACGCTCTACGCAGCAACTAGTCCGTAGCACCGCTTTCGGTCCCATACGACGGCGAAGGCGCCTCGACCACATGGTGATATCGATCGATATAGATTGCACGGGCACCCAGGCGTCGCACCAAATCCTGGTGATGTGTGCTCATCAAGACCGTCTTGCCCGCCGCGACGTAAGCCAGCAAGAAGTTAACCACGATGTCGCATGAATCCTCGTCGAGCCCATTGGTAGGCTCGTCGAGAACCAGGATATCCGGGTTCATCGACACCACCGCAGCCAGCGCAACGCGCTTCTTTTGCCCGCCCGAGAGCTGATAGGGCGAGGCATCGACCAGATCGGCAACCTGGAACAGCTTCATGGCATCGCGGACGCGGCGCTCGAGCTCGTCTGTCGGCAGCCCCATTTGAGCCGGGCCAAACGCGACTTCCTCGCCCACCGTAGCGCAAAAGAGCTGCGCATCGGCGTTTTGGAACACAAAGCCCACGCGCTGATGGAACCGCTGGGCCGTCGCGGAATCCTTGAGATATGCCGAATCGACCGTATGCCCGTCGAACAGGTACGCACCCGCGTCCGCAAGCTCAAGGCCGTTAATAAGACGCATGATTGTCGTCTTGCCGCAGCCGTTGGGACCTAGCAGGGCAACGAGCTCCCCACGGTTCACCTGCAGCGAAACGCCGTCGACCACCGTATGGCCCGCATAGGAAAACGCCACGTCGCGAAACTCGATGAGCGGCGTGGTCTCAACGCCGGCAGCACCGCTCGCAACCATCGCGTTATTCGTATCGTTTGCCAAAACGTTGCCCTTCCCTACTCACATCGACGGTTCGACCGTCCGCACTACAACACCGCGCACAACACGGCGAACAACGCCACAACGGCCGCATAAACCGCATCGCGCCAGCCAAAGCCGCTCAGTGCAGGCGCCGGATACACGCCGGCGAAGCCGCGGCACAGCATGGCCTCGTCCATCGCGCGGCTGCATTCCATCGCCTTGATAAACGTCATGCCCATGATACCCGCCAGCGAGTCGGTGCGCGAAAAACCCGCAGGCGCGGAACCGACGCTACGCAGCATGACCGATTCGCACAGATCGTGCGCTGTGCGTCCCAGCACCTCAATATGCTTGAGCGCCATATCAAACGTAAAGATGACCTCGTCGGGCAGGTGCAGCATTTTGAGCGCCGCCGACATGCGGCTCCAGGTAAGCGTCCACGAAACACCCAGCACCAGCGACACATTAATGAACGTCTTGAGCGCGATCTTGAGCATGGCGCCCGCGGCAGACGCGCCCAGCAGCAGGGCAGGCAGTGCCAGAACCACCGCAAGCCCCGTGGCGCCGAGCGCCGGTACAAAGGTCGCACGCAGCCCGCGAGCGGGGCGCACCGCGACCAACACCAGCGCGATAGCCGCCATCAGCATCAGGTACAGCGGGCTCTGCGTCAGACACACGCACAGGACGCAGACGAACATCCCCACCAGGCGCACCGGAGCCGAAACGCAAGAAAGGGCGCGGTCGACCATCGACCCGCCCTCGTGCGCGCCTCCACCCAGGCGAACCCGCTCAAGCAGGCTCGCCAGGTGCAGGACGTTCTTTTGCATCACACGATGCCGAGCCCCCGCGGGCTCGTAACGCTGCTCGACCGCAAGCCAGCTAGGCAGCTCGGCTATTGCCATGAGCACCGCTTTCCTTGACCGTCAGCGAGATCAGACGGAATGCGATGGTGAGCACCGCCACGCCAATCACGCCCGAAAGGATATACATGGTAGCCTGGCCGGCAAAGCCAAGGCCTTGCTCCTCGGAATAGGCCTGCAGATAATCGCCCGTGGGCAGGGCATCGGCAAAGGTCGGGGTATCGAGACCGACCGAAGCCTGCAGGCTGTCATCGCCAGCCTCTTGAACGGCGGTCGCGGCGCCCTCGGCGTCCCACTCACCCCAGGCGTCACCCGTGGCCAGCAGGCCCAGCGGTGTTGCTACGACAAGCACGGCAACCAGGATGAGCGTGGGGACCAGCGAGGTCTTCTTGGCGGCAACGCCCTCGGCAGCAAGTTGGCCATCGACGGCCTCGGGCCCGACAATGATGCTCGGCGCCGTCTTCTTAATGAAACCGTAGATCGCGGCCGTCGCCACGCCCTCGATCACGCCGGCAACCAGCATATGCGGGATCAACATGGCCGGAATAGCCACGGACAGCGGGAAGGGGCAGTACAGCGGCGCGCCCGAAGCATTGGTAAAGAGCATCGGCTGAATACCAAACTCGATTGCCGCGCACAGGGCCGCCAGGCACAGGCCGACCCAGCCGCTTACGATGGCAGAAACTGAGGTGCCCCAGCTCTTGTCGTGCAGACGGCTGTTGAGCGCACGGAACACGATAGCAGCGACAAACGGCAGCACAAAGGCCATGTTAAAGCAGTTGGCGCCAAACGACAGAACGCCGCCGTCTCCAAACAGCAGCGCCTGCAGCGCCAGCGCGACCGAGACAGCGATAGCCGCAGCCTCGGGGCCCAGCAGCAACGCGATGAACGCGCCGCCAACAGCGTGACCAGTGGTGCCACCGGGCAGCGGCACGTTGAACATCATGAGCAAGAAGGAGAACGCGGCGCAAATGCCCAAGAACGCCATATGCTCGCGATCGAGCGTGGCGCGCACCTTTTTGATGCAGTGGACCCATACGGGCACCATCGCCACCGCCATGACGGCATCGGTCTGCGGGGACAGGTAGTTGTCTGGAATGTGCATATACGCCTCCCGGTTGTCGGCGCACAGAATTGCAACGCCGCTTGAATCACCTTGCCAGTGTTACGCATTGCCAGATTCGTAACACGCCGCGGGCTATCATAGCAAAACGGCGCGCTGCCGACAAAGCAGCACGCCGTTATGTAATGCGTGTGTCATATATGCAGGCTCAGCGATGCCTTTTCCGAACACCGCGGTCACGCAGAGCCCACAGCAACCGCCATCAGGCCCTACGCTCCCAGCGCAAGTCCTAGCCGCGGACCTCGCCGTTCACACCCTTGCACACCTTGGTGACGATCTTCTGGTGCGCCTTCTCGACCTCTTCGCTGGTGAGCGTGTGGTCGTCGGAGCGATACGTAAGCGCGAAGGCCATGGACTTCTTGCCCGCACCGATGCGGATGGGATCGCGGTAGACGTCGAACAGGCGCACGCCCTCGAGCAGCTTGCCTCCGGCACTCGTAATACGACGCTCAAGATCCTCGCAGGTCACAGTGTTGTCGACCACGATAGCGAGGTCGTGCTCAACGGCCGGGTACTGCGAGAACTCACGGTAGTTCTCCTGGTTACGGGCGCCCTTGATCAGCTTGTCCAGATCGAGCTCAAAGGCAACGACGACCTCGTCAATGCCCATAGCCTCGCGTGCCTCGGGGTGGATCTCGCCAACCCAGCCCAGCACGGTACCGCCCGAGAGCACCTCGGCAGCACGACCCGGCTGCAGGAAGGCATAGCTCTCGCCCTCGACGGGACGGAAGCGAACCTTCTCGATGCGCAGCTGGGCGAGCAGCTCCTCGACAATACCCTTGCCAAAGAAGAAGCGCAGCTTGCGGTACTTCATGTTCCAGGACTGCTCGCTCCACTGGCCCGAGAGCACACCCGCCACGGACTTGGTCTCCTTGGGCAGGCTGGCGTTCTCGCGACCGTGGAACAGGCTGCCGACCTCGTACAGGTGCACGTTGGGCGTGCCGTGGGCCTCGTTATAGGCCACGGATTGCAACAGGCCCGGCAGCAGCGAACGACGCATCTCGGTCTGCTCGGCTACCAGCGGGTTCATGAGCACCACGGGGCAGCCGCGGCCCTCGGTGGACATGCCGATCTTCTCCAGGTCGCCCGGGGCGGCAAAGCCAAAGGTCGTGGTCTCGTTGAGGCCGCAGGCGCGCAAGATCTCGCCGACCTTGCGGGTGAGCTTCTGCTCGCGGGTCAGGCCGCCGATGTGGTTCTTGGCAGCCGGGATGGTCGCCGTCACGCGGCCCATGCCCCACAGGCGCAGAACCTCCTCGATCAGATCGATCTCGCGCGGCAGGTCGGGGCGGAAGCTCGGCGGAGTGACCATAAAGTCCTCGCCGTCGCACTCGACGGCGCAGCCCAGGCGGGTGAGCGAGCGCTCGATAAAGTCGGGCTCGATGTCAGCACCGCAGATGGCGTGCACGCGGGCCAGGCGCAGCTTAATGCTGTCGATGGTCTTGGGCGCGGGGAACACGTCGATGTAGCCGGGAGCAACCTCGCCGCCGGCGATCTCCTCGGTGAGCGCGCACGTGACGTTGGCGACATCCACGCAGCCGGTCTCGTCGACCTGGCGCTCAAAGCGAATGGAGGCGTCGGAGATCAGCGACAGGTCACGGCTGGTGTGCGAGGTGCGACCGGCGTTGAAGCAGGCGCTCTCGACCATCACGTCGACGGTGTCGTCCTCGATCTCGGAATCCATGCCGCCCATAACGCCGGCCAACGCCACGGGGCGCTCGCCGTCGGTGATGAGGCCCATGCCGGCGTCGAGCGTGCGCTCCTCGCCGTCGAGGGTCGTAAACTTCTCGTCCTGCTGGGCAGCGCGAACCACCACGCGACGCCTGCCCTCGCGCTCGGCAAAGGTGGACAGGTCAAAGGCGTGCAGCGGCTGACCGGTGAGCATCATCACATAGTTGGTGATGTCGACGATATTGTTGTGCGGGCGCACGCCCAGGGCGTTAAGGCGCTTGACCATCCAGTCGGGCGACGGGCCAACCTTCACGTTGCGCACGATGCGGGCGACATAGCGGTCGCACAGGCCCTCGTCGGCAATCTCGACGGAAAGCTCGTCGTCGGTCGCGCGGCCAGTCTCCGCCTTGATGGCGGGCAGATCAACGTGGAAATCGCGATCGAAGATGGCACCGGTCTCGCGGGCCATGCCGATCATGGACAGGCAGTCGGGACGGTTGGGCGTGATCTCGCAGTCGAGCACGGTGTCGCTCGAGCCCACGTACTCGGCAAACGGCATGCCGCAGGGCGTATCCTCGGGCAGGATCATGATGCCGGAGTGGTCGCCGCCCAAGCCGAGCTCGCGCGCGGAGCAGTTCATGCCCATGGACACGACGCCGCGAAGCTTGCTCTTCTTGATCTTGATGTCGCCGGGCAGCTCGGCGCCGATCATGGCCGTGACGATGTGGTCGCCGGCCTCAAAGTTCTGCGCGCCGCAGACAATCTGCAGCGGGGCGGGGTTGCCGTCGGCGTCGAGGTTCTTGTCACCCACGTCGACCGAGCACACATACATGTGGTCGCTATCGGGGTGCGGGGTCTTGGTGAGCACCTGGGCGGTCACCACGTGGTCGAAGGACTCGCCCACGGTATCGATCGCCTCGACCTCGGTGCCGGTACGGATATATTCGTCCGAAAGGGTCTTGGGATCCTCCGGAATATCGATCATGGTCTTGAGCCAGTCGTAAGAAACGCGCATGTAGCTCTCCTAGTTCTTAATCTCCGCATAGGGAGGAAATATCAAATGAAGACGTTCGCCTTAGGGTTGTCCAGGTGCCCCAGGTTGGCGTGAAAGAGGAGCGACGCGTACTAAAGGTACGCGAGCGACGGTTTGAACGCCAAGATGGGGTGCCTGGACAAGCCTAAAATTGGTTCAGGAAGCGCATATCGCCCGTCATGAGAGTTCTGAGGTCGGGCAGGTCGTAGCGCAGGGCCGCGACGCGCTCGGCGCCAATGCCAAAGGCGAAGCCGGTGTACTTCTCGGGGTCGATGCCGCAGTTGATGAGGACGTTGGGGTCGACCATGCCGCAGCCCAGGATCTCGATCCAGCCGCTGTGCTTGCAGAAGTTGCAGCCCTTACCGCCGCACACGTGGCAGCTCACGTCCACCTCGCAGGAAGGCTCGGTGAAGGGGAAGAAGTGCGGGCGGTAGCGCGTCTTGCGGTCCTCGCCAAACATGCACTTAACAAAGTAGTCGAGCGTGCCCTTCAGGTCGCCGAAGGTGATGCCCTCGTCGACGACCAGGCCCTCGATCTGGTTGAACTGCGGCAGATGGCAGGCATCGGCTGTGTCGGGACGGTAAACGGTGCCCGGACAGATCATGTAGATGGGCGGCTTTTGCGACTCCATGGTGTGGATCTGCACGCCCGAGGTCTGGGTGCGCAGCAGCACGTCGGACTCGCCGTGGGCGTGAGCCTCGGGGTGCGCAACGCTGCCGGGATTGTTGTCGACCACGTAGAAGGTATCGCGGGCCGAGCGGCTCGGGTGATCCATGGGGGCGTTGAGCGCGGTGAAGTTGTAGTAGGAGGTGTCGACCATGGGGCCGGACTCGACGGTGTAGCCGATACCGCAGAAGATGTCCTCGGCCTCCTCGATAATCTGCTTGATCAGGTGCTGGTGGCCGATCTGCGGACGGATGCCCGGCAGCGTGATGTCGACGGCGTCGTGCTCCAGTGCGCGCTTGAGGGCGGCGGCCTTCATCTCGGTGTTGCGCTCGTCGAGCATGCCCTCAATCAGCTGGCGCATCTCGTTGGCTCGCTTGCCCATCACGGGACGATCCTCGGGGGCGAGCTTGCCCATCATGCGCATCAGGCCGGTGATGCGGCCCTTGCGGCCGAGCAGCTCAACGCGCGCAGCCTCGAGCTTGGCTGCGTCGTCGGCGCCTGCGACGAGCTCCTTGGCCTCTTCCTCGAGTTTGACCAGATCATCAATCAGACTCATGTCTTCCCTTTCGTCTCTCGCGCTCTCCGTTTGCCGAGGCAGCTGCCGCCGTCTGACGTTGCGAAAACGCGGCCCGGTTCGGTAATAAAAAAACCGTCCTCGGGCATGTGCATTGCCCAAGGACGGTTGAATTCCGCGGTACCACCTTGTTTGACCCGGCGGATGTCTGGCCCGCCGTGCCCACTCTGCGCCCCTTATCGCGAGGCTCACGGCTTCCCTACTGGGGCTTCGCCGCCGCTGGCCGCGCGCCCGTTGAGGTCGCTGCTCGGGAGTGAACGCTTGGCCCTTGCCACCGCAGGAAGGCTTGCAGCCCATGACCTTCCCTCTCTTGCCGGCGACGCGGCGGGCAAAACCCTCTCCGTCAACGCATTGGGCTACAGGATAACACATTCTGCGAGCATATCGCCGCGTTCCGTTTTGTCCGCACTGGGTACAAGGCAGGTGGCTGTGCAAACTGGCCGAACGCCCACCCGTGGCGTCCGGTCTGCGAGATCAAGGATATGGTATGGGTAAGAAGCACGATAAGAAGGCCAAGCCCGCAGTGGGCAAGACGCCCAAAGGCATGAAGGTCGATAAGGCCGTCAAAAAATTCCGCAAGCTCGAAGGCAAACTGTGGACCCGCGAGTACCTGCTCAAGATTGCCGAGTTCGATGGCGCGACGATTGCTCCCGCCAACGGCGCCGCGGCCCGCGCCGATGCTATGGGCACCCTTGCCGGCGAACATCACAAGCTCCTGACCAGCAAAAAGTCCGTTGAGCTCGTGCGCTCTCTCGCGCGTGAGACAGTCGCGGGCGAAAAGATCGACGACCCGCAGCTGCTCGACGAGATTCGCGTGCTCGGCCGCGACCAGCGCGAGGCAAGCGCCATTCCCACCGAAGAAGCCGAGGCCTGGACCAGGCTCACCTGCGAGGCCGATGCCGTGTGGCACAAGGCCAAGACGGCCAATGACTGGGCGAGCTTTGAGCCCTATGTGGACAAGATCGTCTGCCAGCTTAAGCGTCAGGCCGAGCTCATGGACCCCAAGCGCGACCCATACGATGTTTGGCTCGACCAGTACGAACGCGGCCTTTCCACCGAGAGCTTCGACGCGTTTTGCGACGAGGTCAAGGCCACCGTCGTGCCGCTCGTTCACGCCATCGGCGAGCGCGGCCAGCAGCCTACTGCCGACTTTTTGCACGCGCATGTGCCCGACGCCGCTCAGCGTGCCATGAGCTTCGACCTGATGAAGCTCGTCGGCCTTAACCTGGACGATACCACGCTCGCCTTTACCGAGCATCCGTTTAGCGAGGGCTTCTCGGTGGGCGACGCGCGTATTGCCACGCACATCTATGAGGACGACTGCATCTCCAACGTCTACAGCATCATCCACGAGGCGGGACATGCCATGTACGAGCTGGGCGTCAATCCCGCTTATGCGCGCACGTGCCTGGAGGGCGGCACTTCCATGGGCATCCACGAGAGCCAGAGCCGCTTCTTTGAGAACACCGTTGGCCGCAGCCGTGATTTTATGGGCCCGCTGCTCGAGGTGCTGCGCCGTCACGCGCCCGAGGTCTACGGCAACGTGGACGAAGATACGCTCTACCACGCCGTGAACATCGCCCAGCCGTCGCTGATCCGTACCGAGGCCGACGAGCTCACCTACCCGCTGCATATTATGGTGCGCTACGAGATTGAGCGCATGCTGTTTGCCGGCGAGGCCACGGCCAAGGACATCCCCGCGCTTTGGAATCGCTTTATGGACGAGTACCTGGGCATTCCGGTTCCCGACGACACGCGTGGCTGTCTGCAGGATACGCACTGGAGCGGCGGCTCGTTTGGCTACTTCCCCACCTATGCGCTGGGCAGCGCCTACGACGCCATGTTCGTGCCGGCCATGTGCCGCGACGGCGTCGACCTCAACGGCGCCTGTGCGAGCGGCGACCTGACACCCGTCCGCGCCTGGCTCGGCGAGCACATTTGGCAGTGGGGCCGCGCCAAGGACGCGCCGGAGCTCATCAAGGGCGCGTGCGGTATGGCGTTCGATGCCCGCTACTACTGCAGCTACCTACAGGACAAGTTCACCACGCTCTACGAGCTGTAAAGCCTAGGCAACACGCCAACGCAAAGGGACGCCGCAGGATCTATCCGCGGCGCCCCTTTTTCATCTAAACCAGAGACCCGGCACTTGGGGACGTTCCTTTTATGCCGGCACAATAGGAATGTCCCCAAGTGCCGGGTAAGCGAGCAAGGTGACGTGAAATGAAAGGGCGCTGACCTTCTGGTCGCGCCCTTGAAATTGAACGCCAGATTGCCGCTTAGGGGCGTTTGCAGCGTCGAGCAGCTACGCGGTTTGGTAAAACCGCGTAGCTATAAAGCCTCGAGCGCGTTGGCGATGCGCTTCATGGCAGCATCGGCGGATGCTTGGTCGGGCGCTTCGGCCAAAACGCGAATCACCGACTCGGTTCCACTTTTGCGCACGAGCACGCGGCCCTCGCCTGCCAGCGCAGTCTCGGCCTCGGCGATGGCGTTCTGCACGCCCATGTTCTCGAGCGCGGCGTCCTTATCCGCTACGCGCACGGCAACCTGCGCCTGCGGCAGCAGCTTGCACGGAGCCGTGAGCTGCGAGAGCGTCTCGCGCTCGGCACGAATCACTTCCATCACGCGCAGCGAGGTCATAATGCCGTCGCCCGTGCGCTCGATATCGCCAAAGATCGTATGGCCCGTCTGCTCGCCGCCCAGGCTGTAGCCGCCCTCGCGCATCTTGGCATACACGTGACGGTCGCCCACGCCGCTGGTCACGGCGCTCAGTCCGGCAAGCTCCAGCGACTTGACCAGACCAAAGTTGCTGGCGATCGTCGGCACCACGGTACCGCCCGAAAGGCGACCGTGCTTGTTCAGATACACGCCGCACACGTACAGGATCTGGTCGCCGTCTACCACGCGACCGCGCTCATCCACGGCCAGGCAGCGGTCGGCATCGCCGTCATAGGCAAAACCCACGTCCAGGCCTTGCTCCACCACGTGGCGCTGCAGGCGCTCCATATGCGTGGAGCCGCAGTCGACGTTGATGTTAAAGCCATCGGGCGCGGCGTTGATCACGCGCACGTCGGCGCCCAGCGCGTCGAACACCGGCTTGGCCACCGAGGACGCCGAGCCGTTGGCGCAGTCGAGACCGATCTTGACGCCCTGTAGCGAAAAATTCGAACTCGCAATGAGCGAGGCGATATAGCGGTTGCGCCCCTGCATGTAGTCCACCGTGGCGCCGATGTGGTTGCCCGTGGCCAGCGGCACCTCGCTCTTGCCATCGATGTAGTCCTCGATGAGCTCCAGCACGTCCTCGTCCATCTTAAAACCGTCGCTGTTGACGAGCTTAATGCCGTTATCGCAAAACGGGTTGTGGCTCGCGCTGATCATGATGCCGCAATCGAAGCAGCCTTCCACGGTCTGATGCGCTACGCCCGGCGTGGGGATCACGTGCAGCATATAGGCGTCCGCACCGCTCGCGACCAGGCCACTCACCAGCGCCGCCTCGAACATATAACTCGAGCGACGTGTGTCCTTGCCCACGATGACGCGCGCCTTGCGCTCGCGGTTGGCGCCGTAATACCAGCCCACAAAACGGCCAATCTTATAAGCGTGCTCTACCGTCAGCCCAACGTTGGCCTCACCGCGAAAGCCGTCGGTGCCAAAGTACTTCATGGTGGCGCGCGCAGACGTGGTGTAAGAGCGTCCC